>JANMTA010000051.1:0-4192 GCA_031389965.1 Betaproteobacteria bacterium | reverse complement strand
GTAGAAATCCGCGATGCCGCCGTTCGAGATCCAGGTTTTTTCGCCATTGAGCACATAGCCGTCGCCATCGGGATGCGCGGCGCAGCGCAGCGCACCGACGTCAGAGCCGGCGTCCGGTTCGGACAGGGCAAAGGCGGCAATGGCAGACCCCGCGGCAACGCGCGGCAGGTAGTTGCGCTTCTGCGTCTCGCTGCCATGCAGCGTGATGGCACCGCTGCCCAGGCCCTGCATGGCGAAGGCAAAGTCGGCCAAGCCCGAGTGGCGCGCCAGTGTCTCGCGGATCAGGCAGATCGCGCGCGTATCGATGGTCTCGGCGCTACCGCCGAATGCAGGACCCCCGACGGCATAGCGGATCCAGTCGGCAGCGCCGAGTTTGCGCACCAGAGCGATGCAGGCGTCATCGGTTTCCTGTCCGCGCGCATGCGGCTTGTCGTCGATGTGTTCTGTCGCCCAGCGATCGAGGGACTGCGCCAGTTCCTTGTGGCGCGGCTCAAGAAACGGCCAGTCGAGGTAGCTCGTGTCGGCCACGTTCAGTCTCCCTCGAACAGCGGCTTCTGCTTGGCGACGAAAGCGTGGTAGGCACGATGAAAATCATTGGTCGCCATGCAGATCGCCTGTGCCTGGGCTTCGGCCTCGATGGCCTCGTCGACGCCCATGTTCCATTCCTGCTGCAACATCTTCTTGGTCATGGCGTGGGCAAAGGTCGGACCGCTGGCCAGATCCTGCGCCAGTTTCAGCGCCTCGGCGAGCAGGGCGTCGGGTTCGCACAGGCGGTTGAAGAAGCCCCAGCGTTCGCCTTCCTCGCCACCCATGACGCGACCGGTCATCAGCAGTTCGCTGGCGCGGCCCTGGCCGATCATGCGCGGCAGCATGGCGCAGGCGCCCATGTCGCAACCGGCGAGACCGACGCGGGAAAACAGGAAAGCGGTCTTCGAACGTGCGGTGCCCAGGCGCATGTCGGAACCCAGTGCGAGCAAGGCGCCGGCGCCGGCGCAGATGCCGTCGATGGCGGCGATCACCGGTTGCGGACAGGCGCGCATGGCCTTGATCACGTCCCCGGTCATGCGGGTGAAGGTCAGCAGGCCCGGCATGTCGAGCTGGGTCAACGGACCGATGATGTCGTGCACGTCGCCGCCGGAACAGAAGTTGCCGCCCTCGCCGCTCAGCACTACCGCATTGACGTCAGAGGCGTAAACCAGGTTGCGGAACAGGTCGCGCAGTTCGGCATAGGAATCGAAGGTCAGCGGATTCTTGCGTTCGGGACGGTTGAGACTGATCAGCGCGACGCTACCCTCCATGCCATAGCTGAAGTGGCGCGCCTTATAGGACTTGAGTTCCTGCCGGTTGCCCGACAACTGGTGCGGCTGGCCTGGAAGATGTTTCATGCGTCGCTCCTTTGTCTGCCTTGGTCGATGGTCCGCAGCCGGCGCTTATGCGTTCAGCGCAAGTTGCGCCGCACGCTCGAGATTGCGTTCCAACTGAACCTTGCCGCCCAGATACGGCTTCGGCCATGGCATTTCCTTGTAGCCCTGCTCGGCGGCGGCATGCAGCGTCCATGCCGGATCGGCCAGATGCGGCCGCGCCAGCGCACAGAGGTCGGCGCGACCGGAAGCGATGATGGTATTGACGTGGTCGGCCTCGAAGATGTTGCCCACCGCAATCGTCGGCACATCCAGTTCGTTGCGGATCTGGTCGGAGAAGGGGACCTGGAACATGCGGCCATACACCGGTGCCTCCTCCTTGCTGACCTGGCCCGACGAGACGTGGATGATGTCGGCACCCGCCGCCTTGAACAGGCTGGCCACGGCCACCGAATCGTCGGGCGTTATGCCGCCGGGCACCCAGTCATGGGCCGAGATGCGCACCGACATGGGCTTGTCTGCCGGCCAGAGCTCGCGCATGGCCTGGAACACTTCCAGCGGATAGCGGCAGCGGTTCTCCAGACTACCGCCGTACTCGTCCTCTCGCACGTTGGTCAGCGGCGAAATGAAGGACGACATCAGGTAGCCGTGGGCGGCATGGAATTCCACCATGTCAAAGTCGGCGCTGGCGGCACGGCGCGTGGCGGCGACGAACTCGGCCTTGATGCGATCCATGTCGGCGCGATCCATCGCCTTCGGCGTTTGCGAGGTGCCGGAGATGTAGGGCAGCGGCGAGGGTGCCAACACGGACCAGCCGCCGGATTGCAGCGGCTGGTCGATGGCGTCCCATGCCAGGCGCGTCGAGCCCTTGCGTCCGGCATGGCCGATTTGCAGCGAGACCCTGGCATTGCCGTTGGCATGGATGAAGTCGACGATGCGCTTCCAGGCTGCTTGCTGCGCATCGTTCCAGATCCCGGTGCATCCCGGACTGATGCGCGCATCGGGCGCAACGCAGGTCATTTCCGTGACGATCAGTGCGGCGCCGCCCATGCCGCGACTGCCGTAGTGGACCAGGTGAAAATCGGTCGGTATGCCGTCTTCGGCGGAATACATGCACATCGGCGAGATCACGACGCGGTTGGCCAGGGTCATGCCGCGCAGCTTGAACGGCGTGAACATCGGCGGTACTGGTGTTGCCCCGGAAGGCGTCGCCACGCCGCAGGTTGCGGCAAACCAGCGGTCGAAGCCGTCGGTATAGGACTGGTCGCGCAGCTTCTGGTTGGCATGGCCGACACGCTGGCTGCCGGTGAGCACGGCAAAGGCGAACTGTTCCGGCTCCATGCCGACGTAGCGATCGACTTCCTCGAACCAGGTCATGCGGTTGCGCGCCGCGCTCTGCAGCTTGAGCGCCTCGATCTCGCGCTCGGACTGGTAGCGCGCCAGGCGGCTCGGCACGTCGCCTTCGGTGCTGTTCAACACCTTGACCAGGGCCCGCGCATCTTCCATCGCCAGCTTGGTGCCGGAGCCGATGGTGAAATGCGCCGTATGCGCCGCATCGCCGAGCAGCACGATGTTGTCCTTGAACCAGCGCTCGCACAACACGCGGTTGAACTTCAGCCACACCGCCGAACCGCGCAGGTGGCGCGCGTTCGAAATCAGGCGGCTGCCTTTGAGCATGTCGGCGAAGAGTTCCTCGCAAAATGCGATCGACTGATCCGGGTCCATCTTGTCGATGCCGGCCTTGAGCCAGGTCTCTTCCGGGGTCTCGACGATAAAGGTGGCCCATTCCTCGTTGAACTGGTAGGCGTGCAGATTGAACCAGCCCCAGGGCGTTTCCTTGAAGGCAAAGGTGAAGGCATCGAGCTTGATCTTGGTGCCGAGCCAGATGAAGCGGTTTTTGCGCACATCGATGCGTGGATTGAAATGGCTTTCGTACTTGCTGCGTGTGGTCGAATTGACGCCGTCGGCGCCGATGACCAGGTCGTATTCACGCGAATAGTCGTCCGGATCCCTGAATTCGGTCTCGAACTTGAGATTGACTCCAAGCTCTTTGGCGCGCGCCTGGAAGATCTGCAGCAGCTTCAGGCGGCCGATGCCGCAGAAGCCATGGCCGCCGGACACCATCCGCCGGCCCTTGAAGAAGACGTCGACATCGTCCCAGTGATGGAAATTGCGTTCGATTTCGGCGACAACCTGGGGATCATCCTCCCGAAATCCGTCCATGGTCATGTCGGAAAAAACGATGCCCCAGCCGAAGGTGCTGTCCGCCTGATTGCGTTCGATCACGCTAATGTCGCTGGCCGGATTGGCCTGCTTCATCAGGATCGAGAAGTACAAGCCTGCGGGCCCCCCGCCCAGACACACGATGCGCATTGCTATCTCCTTCGGACACAGATTTACGTTAATTTGTTTTATTTTAGGTCTAAACTATTTTTAATGTCAAGCTTGGGCCCAATCCTAGCCCAAACGTGCCCACCGACCGCTTCTTCATCGCCCCCGGTTCATTCGTTAAAAGGGGGATTTTCATCGAATACAATAGCGCCTCCCGGTTGCTACCCAAGCTCCCGCCTTCCCGCCCCTCCCTGAACCGACATGAAAACCCTCTTTGTTACCGGCGGCGCCGGCTTCATCGGCTCGGCACTGATTCGCCTGCTGATCGCCGAGAGCGACTGGCGCATTGTCAATATCGACAAGCTGACCTACGCCGGCAATCTGGAGTCCCTCGCCGATCTGGCCGACCATCCGCGCCATGTCTTCAGCCGCACCGACATCTGCGACCGCGCCGCGCTGGACAGCCTGTTCGTCGATTATCACCCCTGCGGCGTCATCCA
>JANMTA010000034.1:0-2479 GCA_031389965.1 Betaproteobacteria bacterium | reverse complement strand
CCGATGTGCAGCACGCGTGCGCTCATCGAGCGCATCAGCGCGATGCCGAATGCCGGCCGCGCCTTGACCATGGCGACGAACTCATCGCGTCCGACCAGCAGCCATGCGCTTCTGATTTCCGTCGTGGCGGTGGCGGAACGGCCGGAGCGGTCGACCAGCGCCATTTCGCCGAATGCGCCGCCCGGCCCGACATGCTCGATGACCTTGTCGTCGACCGAGATCGCGATGCGGCCCTCGGTCACGACGAACATGCAGGCGCCTATGGCACCTTTGATGACAATGGTCTTGCCGGCGGCGGCGGTGGACGGCTGCGGGTCGCCGAGCGCGTGCTGCAATTCGGCAAGCATTGTCTTGTCGAGCGTGTTCCTGTGTTCCAGCACCTCGACCGTGGTCTTTTTTGCGGCGGCCAGTCGCGCCACGCCGCGGCGCAGGCGCTGGGCCATGACGCTCATCAGCATCAGGGCGAACTGGGGCATTTGCTGCAAGGCATGCCGGAAAGCTTTTTCGTCGAGCGACAGCACGCGGCAATTTTTGCGCGCGGTCGCGGTCGCGCTGCGCGGAATTTCGGCGATTGCGGCCATTTCGCCGAATATCTCCCCAGGCAGCACCAGGTCCAGCGGCTTGCCGGCGCGCGTCAGCGTCACGTCGCCGTCCAGCAGCAGGTAGATGCGGGCGCCCTTGGAGAAGAAGCCCGAGGCCTTGTCGTTTTCGGCAAAGATCTGCTTGCCGGCGGGAAACTGTTCCAGGCTGCCGCCGAGCTTGAAGAATTCCAGCGCGAGCCTGGGTTCGTAGAGCGTAGCCCGTTCGTTGGGCGTGGCCGGTTTTGCCGGAGGCGGGGGTGGTGGCGTTTTCGGTGCGCGGGAAAAGTTCAGATCATCCATGGCAGCGTTTCCTGAAAATGAGCTTCAAGGCTGAGCGAATTATAGGGGCGTTGGCCGTCGCGCCTATTTCGGGCCGCCGATGCGACCTTCGCTGCCGGCCAGCAGCTTGCGGATGTTGCTCTTGTGGCGGTAGATCAGCACCGCGCACATGAACGTGACGGCCACCGTGACTTCGGCGCTTCCCAGCAGCCACCAGCTCAACGCCGGCGCGGCGGCGGCGGCGGTCAGCGCCCCCAGCGATGAATAGCGCGTGGAAACGACCACCGCCAGCCAGATGGCCGCCGTGATCCCCGCCAGAGCCGCGGAGAAACCCAGCAGCACGCCGAGCGCGGTGGCCACGCCCTTGCCGCCCCTGAAGCCGAGGGTGAAGGGAAATACGTGGCCGAGAAAGGCGGCCAGCCCGGCGACCGCGATTGCCGTGCCGTCAGCGCCGACTCTTGCAGCAATGAACATCGCCAGCCAGCCCTTGGCCGCGTCGCCGAGCAGCGTCAGCAGCGCGGCGGCCTTGCTGCCACTGCGCAGCACATTGGTGGCGCCGGGATTGCCTGAGCCGAAGCTACGCGGATCAGCCAGGCGAAAGGCGCGCGAGACGATCACGGCGAAGGGCACGGAGCCGAGCAGGTAGCCCAGCACGGCATAAACGAGCAGGTTCATTGCGGATTCCCTAGAATGGGCTGCATTGTAAAGGAGCATGGCGATGGCCCATCCCCCATCCCCTTCCCCGTGGGAAGGGGTGACCCTAGTTCAGCCGCTTCGCGGCTTCCGAGTTGTTGACTTCACGCCCCCTTGGGGCGGCCCGGCGGAGGCGTAATGGACTTCATTTTCATCGACGACATGCGGGTCGAGGCCCATGTCGGGATTTTCGAGCGCGAGAAGGCGGCGCCGCAGACGCTGGAGATCAGCCTGACCTTCGGCGTGCCCGACGACGCGGCGCAGAACGACGACATCGACCGGACCATCCGCTATGACGCGGTGATCGAGCGCATCCGCGTCGAGCTGGCGGCGCGCCACTTCAATCTGCTGGAGACGCTCGGCGAGTATGTGATGGGCCTGCTGCTGAACGAATTCGGCGCACCCTGGGGCAAGATCAGCATCGCCAAGATGGGCATCATGAAGGGCGTGCGCCGCGTCGGGGTGCAGATCGAACGCTCGCGATGACGCCGCTGCCCGCGCCGGCCGAGCTGATCTACGCCGTCGGCATGGCGGCGGTGGCGGTCAATGCCGCTTCGGCGGTGCTGGAAACCGAAGACAAGAAGATGGACCTGGTCGGCGCCGTGATCGTCGGCCTGGCCACCAGCCTCGGCGGCGGCACGTTGCGCGACCTGCTGCTGAACCGGCCGGTGTTCTGGCTGGTCGATGTGGCTTACCTGGTCTGCGGCCTGCTCGCGGTGGGCTTCACCTTCGTCCTCGCGCGCCGCATCCGGGTGCGCCCCGGGCTGTTCGTGGTGCCCGATGCCGTGGGTCTCGCGCTATTCACCGTGGTGGGTTGCCAGGTCGGCCTTGCGGCCGGCGTGCATTGGCTTTCCGTCTCGCTGCTGGCGGTGGTCACCGGCGTCGTCGGCGGCATGCTGCGCGACATCCTGGTCAATGAAGTGCCG
>JANMTA010000025.1:0-5117 GCA_031389965.1 Betaproteobacteria bacterium | reverse complement strand
CATTCAGGCGCAGTTCATGCTGCATGCGGCGGTAGTCGCGGTAGGCGTTGCGCACGGTTTCCGCCAGGTCCGGCGGAATCAGGCCGAGGTCGGCGGCGATTTTCAGCAGCGCGATGTTGCCCAGGTTGCCGGTCAGTTCGGTATGCTGATGGGAATAGCCGAGCACCAGGTACTGGACGACGAATTCGACGTCGACCAGGCCGCCCGGATCGTGCTTGAGGTCGAACACCGTGTCGCGCTGGTCGCCCCTGGTACCATGGGCGTCGAGCATTTTCTGCCGCATCGCCAGCACTTCTTCGCGCAAGTTGGAAAGGTCGCGTTTCTGCCGCAGCACTTCGCAGCGAATGCGCTCGAAGGCATCGCCGACCGCGCGATCGCCGGCGGAGAAGCGTGCCCGCGTCAGGGCCTGGTGCTCCCAGACCCAGGCCGCTTCGAGCTGGTACTTGCGGAAAGCCTCCATCGAGCTGACAACCAGGCCGGAAGCGCCGTTCGGCCGCAGGCGCAGGTCAGTTTCGAACAACTGGCCGGCCGAGGTCTGCGCCGACAGCCAGGTATTCAGGCGGGTCCCCAGCCGGCCGTAATTCTCGCCCGCCTCCGGCGCCGGATCGTCGAAGAGGAATACCAGGTCCAGATCGGAGGCGTAGCCGAGTTCCTTGCCGCCCAGCTTGCCGTAGCTGATGACGGCGAACTTGGGCGACTCGATGTGGCGTTTCGGCATCTTCAGCCAGGCGCGCCGGATTGCCGCGTCGAGCAGGATGTCGGCCAGTTCCGACAGGTGATCCGCAAGTTTCTCCACCGTCAGCAGGCCGGCGACATCCTGCGTCAGCAGGCGGAACACCTGGGCGTGATGCAGTTCGCGCAAGGTATCCATCTGCTGTTCGGTATCGGGTTCCAGCTCCTCCAGCCTTGTCGTCAATTGGGCGCGAAAAGCGGCCCAGTCGGACATCGCGTCGAGCAATCGCGGGTCAAGCAGTTCGTCGAGCAGGATCGGGTGGCGCTGCAGGTAAGCCGCCGCCCAGCTCGAACTGCCGAGCAGTTGCGCGACCTTCTGCAGCGCCTGCGGATACTGCTGCAGGAGCGCAAGATAGGCCGCGCGCCGGGAAATCGATTCGAGCAGATCGATGCCGCGCGACAGGGTTTCATCCGGGTTCGACAGTGCCGCGGCCGCCTCGATCAGGCGCGGCACCAGGGCATCGAAACGGACGCGAATCTCCTGCGACATCTGCTGGTAGAGAGGCCCGTTGCGCAATGTCGCCAGACGCTGCGCGGCGGCCGGCGGATTGCGGTAACCGAGTTGCTCGAAGCGGTCCTCCTGCGTCTCGCCGCCGGCGTCCTGCCAAAGCCCGGCCAAGGCATGCTGACCGTGGTTGGGGTCGGCGAAAACCTGCTCGAAATGCCGCGAGACCGTAGCGCGATGGTCGTCGAGTTCTTCGAGCAGGGCCTCGAAGCTGGCAAAGCCCATCGCCTGCGCCACACGCTGCCGGTCTTCGCTGTCCGTGGGCAGGCTGTGGGTCTGCGCGTCGTCGAGATACTGCAGGCGATGTTCGAGGCGGCGCAGAAAGATATAGGCCGACGCAAGCTCCGCAGCGGCATCCGGACTCAAAATTCCCCGCTCAACCAGCAGCTTCAACACCTTCTGCGTCGGCTTGATCTGCAGCGGCGTATCGCGTCCGCCGCGAATCAGCTGGAACACCTGGGCGATGAATTCGATTTCGCGTATGCCGCCGGGACCGAGCTTGACGTTGTCGGCCATGTCCTTCTTCGCCACTTCGCGACGGATCTGGGCGTGCAGTTCGCGCATGGCGTTGATGGCGCCGAAATCGAAATACTTGCGGAAGACAAAGGGATGCCGGACCTTCTCGAGTTCGTCGTGACGACTGCCCGTCAGCGGGCGCGCCTTGATCCAGGCATAGCGCTCCCATTCGCGGCCCTGGGTGATGAAATAGTTCTCCAGCATGTCGAAGGAACAGACCAGCGGCCCCGAATCGCCATTCGGCCGCAGGCGCATGTCGACGCGAAACACCTGGCCGTCGGAGGTGGCGTCGGCGATCGTGTTGATCAGGCTGCGTCCGAGGCGGGTAAAGAACTCGAAATTCGAAATTGATCTTGCCCCGTCCGTCTCGCCATCCTCGGGAAAAACAAAAATCAGGTCGATGTCGGATGACACATTCAGCTCGCGCCCGCCGAGCTTGCCCATGCCGATCACGATCATTTCCTGGGCGCGGCCCGCCGCATTGCCCACCCCTCCCTCACCGGCACCGCGCGGCGTACCATAGCGCTCGACCAGGCCGAGACTGAGGACGTCCACCGCCGTCTTCACCGCCAGTTCGGCGATCAGCGTCATGCATTCGGTCACTTCGGACAGCGGCGCCAGTCCGGCCAGATCGCGCGTGGCGATGCGCGCATAGGCGCGCTGCTTGATCTGGCGCAAAACCGGCTTGAGATTGGCTTCATCGATCGGCTGCGCGACAAGCCACTCCGACAAATCCTCCGGCGTGACCGGTTGCTCCAGAGCCGCCTCGACCTCGGCTGCCAACGCCGGTTTGGCGGCCAGCAGGCGATCAAGGTAACGGGATGCTGCGACGATATCGGCGAGGGAGGGCATCGGTTAGAATTTATGCTTGAGCGCTGGATCGGCCCATTTTAGCTTGGGCCAAGGCGCACCCCCTACGAGGCGCCACCTCCATTATTTCCCGGTTGTTTTCACGTCTGCGCCTGCTGACACGAGCCCACCCCCGGCTCGGGGTTGTGCTGCGCTCGCTCGTTTGGGCGACGACGCTGGGCTACTTCGCCTTCGCCCTGCTGCTGCTGGCCTTGCGCTACGCAATCCTGCCCCAGATCGAAAGCTACCGGGGCGACATCGAGCAAATGATCGGCACGGCGATCAATCGCCCGGTCGGCATTCGCAGGATCGAGGCGCACTGGGCCGGACTGCGTCCTGCTCTAAGGCTCGACGGTTTCGAGATTCGCGACACCCGGGGCCGCCCCGCACTGGGTTTCGACCAGGTCGAGGCCGAATTGTCATGGAGCTCGCTGTGGCATTTCCAGCTGCGCCTGGCGCGCCTGGAACTCAACACCCCGATGCTGTTGCTGCGGCGCGACCGCGCCGGCCGCATCTTCGCCGCCGGCCTGGAACTCACGCGCCAGGCAAGCGACGAAGACGACTTTGCCGATTGGCTGCTGGCGCAGGACCGGGTCATCATTCGCGATGCCACCATCACATGGCAGGATGAATTGCGCAAGGCGCCGCCTCTGGAATTGAAACACCTGAACTTTCAGCTCGACAACAGCTTCAGCGGGCATCGCTTCGGCTTTACCGCCGATCCCCCGCGCCAGCTCGCGGCGCGCATCGATATCCGCGGCGATTTCAATGGGCGCGACCTGGATCAACTCGAAGCCTGGAAGGGCAATGTCTATGCCGAGCTGGACTATGCCGACCTGGCCGTCTGGCGCCATTGGGTCGATTATCCGGTGACCTTGCCGCAAGGCAGCGGTGCCCTGAGACTCTGGATGGGATTTGCCAACAAGCAACTGCTCACGAGCACCGCCGATGTCCGCCTGACCGACGTACGCCTGCAGCTGCGCCACGACCTGCCTGAACTGGATCTGGTCCGGCTCGAAGGGCGCGTGACGGGGCGCCGCCTTGACGGCGGCTTTGAAGCGGAACTCAAGCAGCTGACGCTGGCGACCCGGGATGGCCTTTCTCTACCTCCCATAGACCTGAAGGTCACTTGGCAGGGCGCTGCGGCCAACCGTCCGCCGCAAGGCAGGGTCAGCGCCAACGGTCTCGATCTCGCTGCCATGGCTGACCTAGCCGCGCACCTGCCGCTGGACAACGCAACCCGTGCCCGCCTGGCGCGGCACGCCCCACGCGGCCGGATCTATGACCTGAAACTGGACTGGAAAGGAGCGCCGGAAACTCCGGGAACGCTGCAAACATGGACGGTCAAGAGTCGCTTCGAAGGCCTTGGCCTGACTGCCCTGGGGCCCGTACCGGGCATGTCCGGCATCAATGGTCGCATCGACGGCAATGAACAGGGCGGCAGCGTGCAGCTCAACGGGCAGCGTGCCGCGTTCGAACTGCCAACGGTATTTGCCGACCCGACGCTGGAAATGGAAGCCTTCGCCGCCGACCTTGACTGGAAATCCACCGCCGACGGCTTGCAGGTCAAGCTGAACGAGGCCACCTTCCACAACAAGGACGCGGCCGGTGACGCCAAAGGCAACTGGCGGGCACTCCCCGAAGGGCCCGGCGCGCTTGATCTCGATGCCCGCCTGACACGCGGCAGCGGCTATGCCGCCTGGCGCTACATGCCGCTGGCGGTGGGCCAACAGGTGCGCGACTGGCTGCGCGCGGCCATCAATGGCGGGAAAGCCACCGCTACGACGCTCAAACTGCGCGGCGACCTGCGGCAGTTTCCTTTTCGCGATGGCAAGGATGGCATTTTCGAAGTGCGCGGCAAGTTCCACGACACTACCCTGCGCTATGCCGCGGAATGGCCGGAAATCACCAATATCGAAGGCGAATTGCTGTTCTCCGGGCAGCGCATGCTGATCACCGGCAAGAGCGGGAAAATCTTCGGCGCCGGCGTGCGCGAGGTCCGCGCCGAGATTGCCGATATCGAACAAGTCGAGGAACTGCTGACTTTGACCGGCAAAGTCACGGGGCCGACGGCGGATTTTTTGCGTTTCATCGAGTCAAGCTCGGTGGGCGAGCGCATCGACCATTTCACGAAGGAGATGCAGGCGGAGGGCAACGGCGAGCTTGACCTCAAGCTCAGCCTGCCCTTGCGCAAAATGGGCAACTCCAAAGTCAACGGCGTATATCGCATCGACGGCAACCGACTGACGGTAAGCAGCGGTGCCCCACCCATCACCGACGTCCGCGGCACCCTGCGTTTTTCCGCCGACCATATCGAGGCGCGGGGCATTCGCGGCCAGATGCTGGGTGCTCCGCTCAGCGTCGATGTCAGGACGGCAAGCGACGGCGGCGTTCAGATCAATGCCGCCGGAGAATACAGCGTCGCCGCGCTGCGCCAGCAGGTTCCGTACTCCGCCGTGCTGGATCATCTGGCGGGCAGCACTAAATGGTCCGGCAGCGTGCTGATGAAGAACAA
>JANMTA010000257.1:0-2172 GCA_031389965.1 Betaproteobacteria bacterium | reverse complement strand
AGGTGTCGGCGATCTTCGTCCCGGTCGTGATAGTGATTGCGTTGCTGACCTTCATCGGCTGGTGGGCGCTGGCCGGCGACTTCACCCAGGCGCTGGTGAATGCCGTGGCGGTACTGGTGATCGCCTGCCCCTGCGCGCTGGGCCTGGCGACGCCGACCGCGATCATGGTCGGTACCGGGCAGGGCGCCAGGGCCGGCGTGCTGATCCGCAATGCCGTGGCGCTGGAACTGGCCGAGAAGCTGCAAGTGCTGGTGGTGGACAAGACCGGCACGCTGACAGAGGGGCGGCCTGTGGTGACCGACGTGATTCCTGCAAGAGTCGGCGCCGGTGACACGGCGCTTCTGCTGCAACTCGCGGCCAGCCTCGAACAGGGCTCGACGCACCCGCTGGCCGCAGCAATCGTGGCGCGGGCCAAGGATGACGGGCTGTCGCTGACGTCGCCGCAGAATGTGGTGACGACGGCGGGCAGAGGGCTTCAGGGCGAGGTCGATAGCCGTCTCGTGCGACTTGGCTCGGTGACCTGGATGAAGGATCAGGGCTGGTCCGCACCCGAAGCCGACGCGTTGGCGCAAGCCGGCCGCAGCGTCGTCGCCGTGGTGGTCGACGATGCTTTGCTCGGCTTCATCGGCATCGCCGATCCGCTGCGTGCCACTTCGCGTGCGGCGGTGGCCCGGCTGAACCGCCTCGGCATCGAGGTGGTCATGCTCACCGGCGACAATGCCGGCACCGCCAGGGCCGTCGCGCAGGAGGCCGGCATCACGCATTTCGAGGCCGAGGTGCTGCCGGGCGACAAGGCTGCCGCGGTGAACAAACTCAAGGGCGCGGACCGCCTGGTCGGCATGGCCGGCGACGGCATCAACGATGCGCCGGCACTGGCCGCGGCGGACGTCAGCTTCGCCATGGCAGCCGGCTCCGACGTGGCGATGCAGGCCGCCGACATCACCCTGATGCGCGACGACCTCAATGGCGTGGCCGACGCGATTTCACTGTCGCGGGCGACGCTGGCCAAGATCCGGCAGAACCTGTTCTTCGCCTTCATCTACAACGTGCTCGGCATACCGCTGGCGGCGCTGGGCATGCTCAACCCGGTCATCGCGGGCGCCGCCATGGCGGCCAGCTCGGTCTCGGTGGTGAGCAACTCGCTGCTGTTGCGCAGGTGGCAAGCAAACAAGGACTGATATGGAAACGACGACAATCAAGGTGGACGGCATGTCCTGCGGCGGCTGCGTGAAGAGCGTAACTGGCGTGCTGACGGCGCTCGACGGCGTGGCGAAGGCCGAGGTCTCGCTGGAGCAGAAACAGGCGGTGGTCGAATTCGACACCGCGAAACTGACGCGCGATCAGCTCAAGGCCGTGATCGAGGACGCCGGTTTCGAGGCCAGTTGATCCGGCCGCCCGCGTCTGGAAGCGCGGATATGAAAGTTATGTCTCCGGCAACGCCGGAGACGGTATCCCTTGCGGACGGCGCTGGCGAGACGGCGGCGATGCCGCCGCCATCCCGCTTTGTCTTACCTACGCCGGCGCCTCGGGCAGCACAATGCCCAGCGCATCTCCTCCGGGATCAGGCGAGGTCGAAGCGATCAAGGTTCATCACCTTGTTCCAGGCCGCCACGAAGTCATGGACAAATTTCTCCTGCGCATCCGAGCTTGCATAGACTTCAGCCAGGGCACGGAGCTGGGAGTTCGAACCGAAGATGAGATCGATGCGGGTGCCGGTCCACTTCTTCGCCCCGGTCTTGCGATCGGTGCCCTCGAACACATCGGCGTCGGCCGCGGTCGGCTTCCATTCCGTTCCCATGTCGAGCAGGTTGACGAAGAAATCGTTGGTAAGCGCCCCCGGTCGCTGGGTGAAGACGCCATGCTGCGACTGCCCGGTATTCGCACTCAGCGCGCGCATGCCGCCCACCAGAACCGTCATCTCGGGTGCGGTGAGCGTCAGCAATTGTGCCTTGTCGAGCAGAAGCTCCTCGGCCGATACGGAGTACTTGGCTTTCTGGTAGTTGCGGAAGCCGTCGGCGATCGGTTCGAGCCCGGCGAAGGAGTCCACGTCGGTCTGCGCCTGCGAGGCGTCCATGCGGCCCGGCGCGAACGGCACCGTCACTGCGATGCCAGCCTTGCGCGCGGCTTCTTCGACGCCGGCACAGCCCGCCAGCACGATGAGATCGGCCAGCG
>JANMTA010000542.1:0-1613 GCA_031389965.1 Betaproteobacteria bacterium | reverse complement strand
ACCTTGCAGGCGGCGATCACGTCGGGCAACGCCTTGGAAATCTCGCTACCGGTGTCGCGGGTGGCCAGCGAGCGCATGTAGATGTTCGGATGCTGGATCGCGTTCATGCGGATGCGGTCACCCAGCAGCGCACCGCCGGTGCGCTTGCGCGAGGGATCGATGGAAATCACCGCGATGCGCTGAGTGTCGTTCTGGTCGAGGCGGAAGCGGCGGATCAGCTCGTCTGTCAGTGAACTCTTGCCGGCGCCGCCGGTCCCCGTAATGCCAAGAGTCGGTGCTGGCGAGACGGTGGCCTTCTCGATCAGTGCCTTCTTCGCCTTCTCCGGCCATGCGCCGTTTTCCAGCGCGGTGATGATCTGCGCCAGGTTGCGCAGGCGCTCCGCGCCGTCCTTCACTTCCAGAGCCTTGAGGTCCTGCGGCGCACGCTTGCCGATGTCGTGGTCGCAGCGCATCACCATGTCGTTGATCATGCCCTGCAGGCCCATCTTCTGGCCGTCCTGCACCGAGTACAGGTGCGCCACGCCGTAGTCGTGCAGTTCCTTCATCTCGGCCGGGACGATCACCCCGCCGCCGCCGCCGAAGACCTGGATGCTGTCACCGCCTCTAGCTTTAAGCAGGTCGATCATGTACTTGAAGAATTCGACATGGCCGCCCTGGTAGGAAGATACCGCGATGCCCTGCGCGTCTTCCTGCAGCGCCGCGTTGACGATTTCCTCGACCGAACGGTTATGGCCGAGATGGATCACCTCGACGCCGGTCGCCTGCAGGATGCGCCGCATGATGTTGATCGAGGCGTCATGACCATCGAATAGCGAGGTGGCGGTGACAAAACGCACCTTGTGCTTGGGCTTGTAGGGGACCAGCTTGGCGGCAATGCTGAGATCGGTCATGGCGGCGGCTCCGGTATTCGAAACAGTGTTTGCATCATAGGAAATGCATGTTGATCCCGCCATGACACAAAACGACGATAACTATGCATAATCTGCCATTATGGCCATAAAATCCATACGACCGCAAAAGCCTGCCGGAAACCCCTCCACCGTCGCCATAGGCTTCGTAAGCGGGATATTGTCAGGAGTTTCGCGGGCAGGATTGGTACCGGAAGTCCTGCTGGAACATGCAGAAATTGCCACGCATCTTCTGCATGACCGTACTGCCCGCATTCCGGTCGCGCGTTACGCCGCGCTCTACCGCCTGATCAACGAAAGCCTCGACGACGAGGGCTTCGCGCTGTTCTCGCGGCCCCTGCGCCGCGGCAGTTTCGAGTTCCTCTGTCGTGCCGCACTCTCCGCAACGACGCTGGAACAGGCGCTGGAGCGCATCGCGCGTTTCCTGCACGTGGTGCAGGACGACCTCGACGTGGAGCTGGAAACCAGCGGCCGGGCGGCGGTGATCGTCATCAGCGAAGAGCAGGAGCTGCCGGTCGGCCCGGCCGGGCGCGTGTTTGCCTTCGAGTGGCTGCTGCGCATGATCCACGGCCTGGCGGCCTGGCTGGTGGCTCACCCGCTGCCGCTCGACGAAGTGAGCTTTCCCTATCCGCCGCCGCTGCACGCCGCGGACTACGAACTGGTCTTCGCCCCGCGTTACACCTTCGACGCGCCGCGCCTCGAAGC
>JANMTA010000537.1:0-2159 GCA_031389965.1 Betaproteobacteria bacterium | reverse complement strand
CTGCGCCACATCCCCGGCCTGGGCGTGGTTCTGGTTTTCTCGGCCTTGCTGGTGACCGGGGCGCTGGTTTCCAACGTGGCCGGTCGTTGGTGGCTCAAGCAGTGGGACAAGTTGTTTACCAACATACCGGTATTCAAATCCATTTACAACAGTGTGAAGAAAGTGTCCGACACACTTTTCTCCAGCAATGGCAACGCGTTTCGCAAAGCCATGCTGGTGCAGTACCCGCGCGCTGGTGCCTGGACCATCGCGTTTCAGACCGGCACACCGGGCGGTGAAGTTGCCGGCCATCTGGGTCTGGATTTCGTGAGTGTCTATGTACCCACTACGCCGAATCCGACCAGCGGATTTTTCCTGATGCTGCCACGCGCCGAAGTCATCGAATTGAGCATGAGCGTGGATGAGGCGCTGACCTATGTGATTTCCATGGGGTCGGTGGCCCCGTCGGCTGCGCTAGGCGTTTCTCCCAAATAATCGTTGTTGATAACCTGCGCCGCCTTCTCAGGCGCGCTTTGAAAGCTGTTTATGGCCATGCGCTCCCACTATTGCGGTCTTGTGACCGAAGCCCTGCTGGGCCAAACCGTTACCCTGTGTGGCTGGGTGAACCGCCGGCGCGACCATGGTGGCGTGATTTTTGTCGACGTGCGTGACCGCGAAGGTTATGTGCAGGTGGTGTGCGACCCCGATCGTGACCAGATGTTCAAGACCGCCGAGGGATTGCGCAACGAGTTCTGCATTCAGGTCAAAGGCCTGGTGCGTGCGCGCCCGCCAGGCACTGTCAACGACAGCCTCAAGAGCGGCAAGATCGAGGTGTTGTGCCATGAGTTGACGGTGCTCAACCCGTCGGTCACGCCGCCGTTCCAGCTCGACGATGAGAACCTGAGCGAGACCACGCGCCTGACCCACCGCGTGCTGGACCTGCGCCGCCCCTACATGCAAAACAACCTGATGCTGCGTTACCGCGTGTCCATGGAAGTGCGCAAGTTCCTGGATGCCAACGGCTTCATTGACATCGAGACCCCCATGCTGGGCAAATCCACACCCGAAGGGGCGCGTGACTACCTGGTGCCCAGCCGTGTCCACGAAGGTCACTTTTTTGCCCTGCCGCAAAGCCCCCAGTTGTTCAAGCAGTTGTTGATGGTGGCCGGTTACGACCGCTACTACCAGATCACCAAGTGCTTTCGCGACGAAGACCTGCGCGCCGACCGTCAGCCCGAATTCACGCAGATTGATATTGAAACCTCATTCCTGAGCGAGCAGGATATCCGCGACATGGTCCAGGGCATGATCAGCACCGTTTTCAAGAACACCTTGAATGTCGACTTGGGTGAATTCCCGGTTATGGCCTACAACGAAGCCATGCACCGCTATGGCTCTGACAAACCCGATTTGCGTGTCAAGCTTGAATTCACTGAACTGACCGACGTCATGACTGACGTCGACTTCAAGGTGTTCTCCAGTGCCGCCACCATGAAGGGTGGCCGGGTGGTCGGTCTGCGCATCCCCGGTGGCGCACGCGAAGCCGGTGGCCTGAGCCGCGGCGAGATTGATGCCTACACCGAGTTCGTCAAAATCTACGGTGCCAAGGGCCTCGCCTACATCAAGGTCAACGAACTGGCCAAGGGTCCGGGCGACAAGACCCTTCGGTGGCCGGGCTTGCAGTCGCCGATAGTAAAGAACATCCACGACAAGGCCCTTGCCGAAGTTCTGGCCCGCACCGGCGCGCAGGACGGTGACCTGATCTTCTTTGGCGCCGACAAAGAGAAAATTGTCAACGATGCAATCGGCGCCTTGCGCGTCAAGATCGGGCACAGCGAGTTTGGCAAGAAGAACGCTTTGTTCGAGGGCGGCTGGCGCCCGCTGTGTGTGGTTGACTTCCCGATGTTCGAGCTGGACGAGGAAACGCAGCGCCATAGCGCGGTGCACCATCCCTTCACCGCGCCCAAGGAGGGCCATGAGGACTGGATGGCCACAACCCCCGAAAAGTGCATTTCCCAAGGCTACGACATGGTGCTCAATGGCTGGGAAATGGGCGGTGGCTCGGTGCGTATCCACCGCGCGGATGTACAGCAAAAAGTGTTTGATGCCTTGAAGATCTCCCCCGAGGAAGCGCAGGATAAATTCGGCTTCCTGCTCGATGCCCTGCAATATGGCGCGCC
>JANMTA010000245.1:0-2236 GCA_031389965.1 Betaproteobacteria bacterium | reverse complement strand
GCCGTGTCGCCAGCGCCGACTTTTGCGGCCGCCAAGCCCGCCCTGCCGCAACCGAATGTGGTCAGTGCCGACGCCATCATCGCCGACCGCACCGAACAACGCGTGCCGATGTCGCGCCTGCGCGCCCGCGTTGCCGAACGTCTGCTGCAATCGCAATCCACCAACGCCATCCTGACCACCTTCAACGAGGTCAACATGGCCCCGGTGATGGAAATGCGAAAGAAATATCAGGAGAAGTTCGAGAAGGAACATGGCGTCAAGCTGGGCTTCATGTCGTTTTTCGTCAAGGCCGCCGTGGCGGCGCTGAAGAATTATCCCGTGATAAATGCCACGGTCGATGGCAGCGACATCGTCTATCAAGGCTACTTCGACATCGGCATTGCCGTCGGCAGTCCGCGCGGCCTGGTGGTGCCGATCCTGCGCGACGCCGATCAGATGAGCCTGGCCCAGATAGAAAAGAAGATCGCCGAATTCGGCGCCAAGGCGCGCGAGGGAAAACTCTCGCTGGAAGACCTGACAGGCGGCACCTTCTCGATTTCCAACGGCGGCATCTTCGGCTCCATGCTGTCGACACCGATCATCAACCCGCCGCAGTCGGCCATCCTCGGCGTGCACGCGACCAAGGAGCGGCCGGTGGTCGAGAATGGGCAGATCGTGATACGGCCGATCAATTATCTGGCGCTGTCCTACGACCATCGCATCATCGACGGTCGCGAGGCGGTACTCGGCCTGGTGACGATGAAGGAAGTACTCGAAGATCCGGCGCGCCTGCTGCTGGACGTCTGAACCCATTCGCCACAGAGATCACAGAGAAAACCCTGGGCCTTTCTCTGTGTCCTCTGTGATCTCTGTGGCAAAGAAAGGTTTTTCATGGCACATAAACAGTTTGATGTAGTTGTAATCGGCGGCGGTCCCGGTGGCTATGTGGCGGCGATTCGTGCGGCGCAACTGGGCCTGTCCACGGCCTGCATCGAGTCCGAGTCCTATGCGGACCCGAAAGGCGAAGTACGGCTCGGCGGCACCTGCCTCAACGTCGGCTGCATTCCGTCCAAGGCCTTGCTGCAATCTTCGGAGCTGTTCGAGCAGGCCAATCATTCTTTCGTCATGCACGGGATCTCGGCCGCCGAGGTGAAGATGGACGTGGCGACCATGATGCGGCGCAAGGACAATATCGTCGGCCAGTTGACCTCCGGCATCAAGAGCCTGTTCAAGAAGAACAAGGTAACCCTGCTTCCCGGGCACGGCAGATTCGTCGGCCGCGAAGAGGAACGCTGGCTGGTGGATGTGAACGGCGAGCAGGTCGCCGCCACCCATGTGATCGTCGCCACCGGATCCCGCGCACGGCACCTTCCGGGCATCCCCGTGGATAACCAGCTGATTTGCGACAACGTCGGCGCCCTGCAACTTGATTCGGTGCCAAAACGGCTCGGCGTCATCGGTGCCGGCGTGATCGGCCTGGAACTCGGCTCAGTCTGGAAACGGCTCGGTTCCGAGGTGACAATTCTCGAAGCCCTGCCCGATTTCCTCGGCTCGGCAGATCAGGCCGTCGCCAAGGAGGCCTGGAAGATCTTTACGCAAAAGCAGGGCCTCGATATCCAGCTCGGCGTGAAGATCATCAAGGTGGAAACCGCCAAGAAAGGTCGCACTACGCAGGTCAGCGTCGAGTATGAACTGGGGGATGAAACACGAACCTTGCAATGCGACCGGCTGATCGTCTCGGTCGGCCGCGTGCCGCATACCGAAGGCCTTGGCGCCGAGGCTGTCGGTCTCGAACTTCGGTCAAGCGGCTACATCAACGTCGACACGAATTGCCGCACCAACCTGCCCAATGTCTGGGCCGTCGGCGACGTCGTCCCCGGCCCGATGCTGGCCCACAAGAGCATGGAAGAGGGCGTGATGGTGGCCGAATGCATCGCCGGCCAGAAAGGCCATGTCAATCTGGACACGGTGCCCTGGGTCATCTATACGCATCCGGAGATCGCCTGGGTCGGCAAGACCGAGCAGCAATTGAAGAAGGAAGGCGTCGCGTATCGCATCGGACAGATCCCGTTCGCCGCCAACGGTCGTGCCTTGGGGCAGGGCGATACCACGGGCTTCGTGAAAATGATTGCGTGCGCGACAACCGACCGCATTCTCGGCGTTCACGTGCTCGGCAACAACGCGTCCGAACTGATCGCCGAGGCGGTAGTGGCGATGGAATTCAACGCCTCGGCCGAAGATATTGCCCGCATCTGCC
>JANMTA010000454.1:0-2004 GCA_031389965.1 Betaproteobacteria bacterium | reverse complement strand
GCTGCTGGCGCAGATGGGCGTCAAGGTCACGCGCGACGCGGAAAAAGTCGGCGCCGGCGACACGGTGACGCTGGATGCCTCGGGGCTCGACAATGCCGTGGCGCCCTACGAAATGGTGAAAACCATGCGCGCCTCGATCCTGGTCCTCGGGCCGCTGGTTGCGCGCACGGGCGAGGCCCGGGTTTCGCTGCCCGGCGGCTGCGCGATTGGCGCCAGACCGGTGGACCAACACATCAAGGGCCTGACCGCGATGGGCGCCGAGATCGCCGTCGAGCACGGTTACGTTCACGCCCGTGCCACACGGCTGAAAGGTGCGCACCTGTTCACCGACATGGTGACGGTCACCGGCACCGAGAACCTGATGATGGCGGCCTGCCTGGCGCAGGGCGAAACCGTGATCGAGAACGCGGCGCGCGAGCCGGAAGTGGTCGATCTCGCCAATTGCCTGGTCGCCATGGGTGCGCGCATCTCGGGTGCCGGCGGCGACGTGATTCGCATCCAGGGCGTCGAGCGCCTCTCCGGCGCCACGCATCGCATCATGCCAGACCGCATCGAGACCGGTACCTATCTGTGCGCCGCGGCCGCCACGGGTGGCGAAATACGCCTGACGGGCGCCTCGGCAGCTCACCTCGATGCGGTGATCGACAAGCTGATGGACACCGGTTGCGAGATCGTCGCCGAGCGTGACGCGATTCGCCTCAAGGCGCCGCGGCGGTTGACCGCCGTGAGCATCCGGACGGCACCGTACCCGGCCTTTCCCACCGACATGCAGGCTCAGTTCATGGCGATCAATTCGGTCGCCGAGGGGACAGCCGTGATGCGCGAAACGATTTTCGAGAATCGCTTCATGCACGCCGTGGAACTGATCCGGCTTGGCGCCGACATCAAGATCGACGGCAATACGGCTTTCGTCAAGGGCGTCGCCAAGCTCGACGGAGCGACAGTGATGGCAACCGATCTGCGCGCCTCGGCCAGTCTGGTCATTGCCGGCCTGGTGGCGCAGGGTGAAACCCTGATCGAGCGCATCTATCATCTGGACCGTGGCTACGAGGGGCTGGAACAGAAACTAGCTGCACTGGGTGCCGACATTCGACGGGTAAAATAGTCACATGAGCGGAATAACCATTGCCCTGTCCAAGGGCCGCATCTTCGAGGAAACCCTGCCGCTGCTTGCCGCGGCGGGCATCGTGCCGGCCGAGGATCCGGAGAAGTCGCGCAAACTGATCATCGGCACCAATCGCGATGACGTGCGCGTGGTGATCGTGCGCGCCTCGGATGTGCCGACCTATGTGCAGTACGGCGCGGCCGACCTGGGCATCGCCGGCAAGGATGTGCTGCTGGAGCATGGCGGAGTCGGGCTGTATCAGCCGCTGGATCTCAACATCGCCAAATGTCGCATGTGCGTCGCGGCACCGGTCGGTTTCGACTATGCGGCGGCCGTCCGCCGCGGCGCGCGCCTGCGCATTGCCACCAAATACATCGCCGTCGCGCGCGAACACTTCGCCGCCAAGGGCGTCCATGTCGATCTGATCAAGCTCTATGGCTCCATGGAACTGGCCCCGCTGGCGGGGCTGGCCGAGGCGATTGTCGACCTGGTGTCCAGCGGCGCCACGCTGAAGGCCAACAAGCTGGTCGAGGTCGAGCAGATCATGAGCATTTCCTCGCGCCTGGTGGTGAATCAGGCCGCGCTCAAGGTCAAGCGGGAACTGCTGCAGCCGGTCATCGCGGCCATTGAGGGTGCAATCCGATGATTCGCCGTCTCAACAGCGCCGACTCCGGCTTTGCCGCGACGCTCGATGCGCTGCTGCATTTCGACCACTCGACCGACGATGCCATCGAGCAGACCGTCGCCGAAATTCTCAAGCGCGTGCGCAGCGAAGGCGATGCGGCGGTACTCGAGTACACGCGCCGTTTCGACCAGCTCGATGTCGCCACCATGGCCGAACTCGAACTGCCGCGCAGCCAGTTGCGCCAGGCGCTCGATCGCCTGCCGCCGGCCCAGCG
>JANMTA010000394.1:0-5379 GCA_031389965.1 Betaproteobacteria bacterium | reverse complement strand
GGCGAGCTTGTCGAAAGCCCCCTGGCGCTGCAGTTCGGCCATCTGTCCCTTGATCTTGTCGATCTCTTCCTTGATGTGCGCCGAACCCTGCACCTGGGCCTTCTCGGCACGCCAGATCTCGTCGAGATTGGCCAGTTCGCGCTCCAGTTTGCCGATCTCGTCCTTGATCAGGATGAGGCGCTTCTGTGAAGCCTCGTCCTTTTCCTTCTTCACCGCCTCGGCCTCGATCTTCAACTGGATCAGGCGGCGGTCGAGCTTGTCCATGACTTCCGGCTTGGAGTCGATTTCCATCTTGATCTTGGCCGCGGCCTCGTCGATCAGGTCAATGGCCTTGTCCGGCAGGAAACGGTCGGTAATGTAGCGATGCGAGAGTTCCGCCGCGGCGACCAGCGCCGGATCGGTGATGTCCACGCCGTGGTGCAGTTCGTATTTCTCGCGCAGGCCGCGCAGGATGGCGATGGTCGCCTCGACCGATGGTTCATCGACCTGCACCTTCTGGAAGCGCCGCTCCAGGGCCGCGTCCTTCTCGATGTACTTGCGGTATTCGTCGAGCGTGGTGGCGCCCACGCAGTGCAGTTCGCCCCTCGCCAGCGCCGGCTTCAGCATGTTGCCGGCGTCGATGGCGCCCTCGGCCTTGCCGGCGCCGACCATGGTGTGCATCTCGTCGATGAAGAGGATGATGCGGCCCTGGTCCTGGGCCACTTCCTTCAACACGGCCTTGAGGCGTTCCTCGAACTCGCCGCGGTACTTGGCGCCGGCCAGCAGGCCCGCCATGTCCAGCACCAGCACGCGCTTGTTCTTCAGCGTCTCCGGCACCTCGCCATTGACGATGCGCTGCGCCAGACCTTCGACGATGGCGGTCTTGCCGACGCCCGGTTCGCCGATCAGCACCGGGTTGTTCTTGGTCCGGCGCTGCAGGATCTGGATGGAACGGCGGATCTCGTCGTCGCGGCCGATCACCGGGTCGAGCTTGCCCTGGCGAGCGCGTTCGGTGAGATCGAGGCAGTATTTGTTCAATGCTTCGCGCTGGCCCTCGGCGTCCTGCGAGCCGACGTTCTCGCCGCCGCGCACCGCTTTCACCGCATCTTCCAGCGCCTTGCGATTCAAACCTGCCTCCTTCAGCAGGCGGCCGCATTCGCCTTTGTCCTGTGTCAGGGCCAGCAGGAACATTTCGGAAGCGATGAACTGGTCGCCGGCCTTCTGCGCTTCCTTGTCGGTGATGTTGAGCAGGTTCGCCAGATCACGGCCGACGCTGACCTCGCCGCCATGGCCTTCGACCCTGGGCAGGCGGTCCAGCGCCTTGCCGAGCGCTGCCTTGAGCCCGCCGACATTGGCCCCGGCGCGCGAAAGCAGCGACGTCGTGCTGCCGTCGTCCTGGTTGAGCAGGGCCAGCAGCAGGTGCTGCGGCTCGATGAACTGCTGGTCGTTGCCGACGGCCAGGCTCTGGGCGTCGGAAACGGCCTGCTGGAACTTGGTGGTGAATTTGTCGAAGCGCATGGCGGTAGCCTCAGAAAGATGTCATTGCACCCAACATGGGGATTCCCGCACGGATTTCAATCCTCGATTGAGACGCCCGCGAGACACGCCGCTACCCGGCCAGCAGGACCAGCAGCGCCAGCAGCGCCGGTCCGGCCTGCAGGTAGAGGATGGTCCTCTTGACCGTCAGGCCGCCATAGACCCCGGCGACGATCACACAGGCAAGGAAGAACATCTGGACATGGATTCCGGCCGCGCCCGGATAGACCAGACCCCAGAGCAATCCGGCAGCCAAAAAGCCGTTGTAGAGCCCCTGGTTGGCCGCCAGCACCTTCGACGCCTCGGCCTTCTCGGCGGTGTTGCCGAAAATCCGCAGCCCCTTCGGCCGGGTCCACAGGAACATTTCAAGGTAAAGGAAATACAGGTGCTCCAGCGCCACCAGCAGCACCAGGGCGATACCGAGAAATTTCATGATTTGCCCCTTGTTGGAAGATCCGGCCGTGTTCAGTATCCTTCATCCGGGAGCCGGCAACATCGAACGAAGATAAAACACCCCACCTTGACCCAGGTCAGAGACCCGTAAGCCATTGGTGGTACATTAAATCTTTTGAATCACTCACAGGAGAATCATCATGGTAGCCAAGATTGAGCAATTCACCGAACTGCACCGCAAGAACATGGAAGCTGCCATGCGCATGGCACAGATGTCGATCGAGAATTCGCAGCGCATCATGGCCCTGCAATCCGAGCTGGCCAAGGAAATGTTCCAGAGCGGGGTCGAGAACGCCAAGGCGCTGACCACTGCGCGCGACCCGCAGTCCGCATTGCAGCTGCGCACCGAATACGCCCAGGAAACCACGCAGCGCATGGTAGCCGCCGCCCAGCAGATCGCCGAGATCAGCAACAGCGCCCGCGCCGAGTTCGCCCGCCTGGTCACCGAGCAGCTCGCCTCCGGTTCCCAGGACATGACCGAATCCATGCAGGCCTTCATGAAGACCCTGCCCGGTCAGACGCCGAACATGATGGAATCCTTCCAGCAGGCCATCGCCACCGCCAACCAGGCCTTCGAGCAGATTTCGAAAGCTTCGACCGCCGCGATGAACAATGTCGGCGAGACGGTGAAGAAGGCTACGGCCGGCGCCAAGCGCAAGTAAGCAGCCAGCGCTTGCCGAAAGACGGCTGGCCGCGCAAGCGGTCAGCCGTTTTGTTTTGCGGCCTCCCAGCGCCCCGCGGCGTGGTCGTCGCTTTCGCGGGAATCGACCCAGTGCCCGCCCGCGGCGGTCTCTTCCTTCTTCCAGAAAGGCGCGCGGGTCTTCAGGTAATCCATGATGAACTCGCAGGCGGCGAAGGCCTCGCCGCGATGCGACGCAGCGACCGCGACAAAGACGATGCGGTCACCCGGAACCAGGCGGCCGACGCGGTGGATGATGCGCACGCCATAAATGTCCCAACGCCCGCGCGCCTCGGCGACGATGGCGTCGAGCGCCTTTTCCGTCATGCCGGGATAGTGTTCCAGGGTCATGGCCTGCACGGCCGGCGTCTCGCCAGCGCCGTCCGCAGGGGATACCGCCCCCGGCTGCGCCGGAGGCATAACTGTTGCGGCCTTGTCGGCGCGTACCAAGCCGACGAAGCTGGCGACCGCGCCGACATCCTCGCGCCCGGCCGACAGCGCGGCGATTTCCGCGCCCGCGTCGAAGTCCGCTTCCTGGACGCTGACGCTCATCTCAGCCCCCGGTGACGGGTGGAAAGAAGGCGACCTCGTCGCCCGCCTTGACCGGCGTATCCATGCCGACCATCTGCTGATTCACCGCCACGCGCAGGTTCTTCGTGCTTGCCAGCGCCGACCACGACTCACCGCGCGCCGCCAGATAATCGCGTAGCGCGCCGACCGTAGCCACTCCGTCCGGCAGTGCGAGCGATTCCGAGCCTGTGCCCAGGGCCTCGCGCAAGCCGGCAAAGAAAAGTACCTTGACCATGGATTGACTATAGCAGTTGGTTGAACGGCAGGAAACGCACCATGTCGCCGCGCGCAATCGCCTGCCGCGGCGGGTTTTCGATCAGGCCGTCAGCCCAGGTGCAGGAAGTCAGCACGCCCGAGCTCTGGTTGGCAAACAGTTCCAGCCCGCCCATCGCGCTGATCCGCGCGCGGAGGAACTCGCGCCGCGGATCGCCGGGATACGAGAAATCGGCGCGCAGTTGTTGCGCCTGCGGCGCCAGCACCGAAGCCCCCTGCGCCTTGAGGATGAAAGGCCGCACCAGCATCAGGAAAGTGACGAAGCTCGACACCGGATTGCCCGGCAGGCCGATGAAGGCCGCCGCACCCTCGCCCGCCGGCCGCCGCACGCTGCCGAAGGCCAGCGGCTTGCCCGGCTTGATGGCGATCTTCCACAGGTCGAGCGTGCCTTCCGCCTCGACCGATGGCTTGACATGATCCTCCTCGCCCACCGAAACGCCGCCGCTGGTCAGGATCAGGTCGCTGCTGATGGCGGCGGCCCGCAACGCGGCACGCGTCGCCTCGCGCGTATCGGGCACGATGCCCAGATCGTGGACCGTACAGCCCAGGCCTTCCAGCAGGGCGCGCAGCGTGTAACGGTTGGAGTTGTAGATGCCGCCCGGCTTGAGCGGCTCGCCGGGCATCGCCAGTTCGTCGCCGGTGGAGAACAGCGCCACGCGCAGGCGGCGAAACACCGTGAGCTGCGCCGCGCCGACCGAGGCGGCGACACCGACATGGGCGGCGGTGAGGCGCGTGCCGGCGGAAAGCACTTCTCTGCCTACAGCAATGTCCTCGCCGCGGCGGCGGATCCACTCGCCGACATGCGGCACGTGGTTCACGGTGACGGCATCGCCGTCCACCGCGCAGAGCTCCTGCATCACCACCGCGTCGGCGCCGGCCGGCAGCGGCGCGCCGGTGAAGATGCGCGCCGCCGTTCCCGGCGCCAGCGCATGGCCGACGCTGCCGGCGGGAATCCGCTGCGCCACGGCCAGCTTCGCGCCGCTGGCGGGCACATCGGCGCAACGGACGGCGTAACCGTCCATCGCGGTGTTGTCCAGTGGCGGCACGTCGATGGCGGAGCGCAAGCCGCCGGCCAGCACCCGCCCGGCAGCGGCCCAGGTTGGCACTACCTCGGTAGCGCCGACCGGATGGGTGCTGGCCAGCAGGCGCACCAGTGCTTCCCCGAATTCAAGCATTGCGAAATCCCATGTAGCGAAGAATGAAATCCGCGATCGCGTCGCGATCGTTGAGTGCGAGTATCGGCAGTGTCGTCTGCCCCACCAGCGCGGCCGGTTCGTCGGTGGCGACGGCGACGATGGTTTCCACCCCGCTGCCGGCGATCAGCGGCTTGCCGACCGAGGGACGATGCACTTCCAGCTTCGGGATAGGCGTGTGCTTGAAGCCCTCCACCAGCACCAGGTCGCAGTCGGAAAAACGCGCAATCTGTTCCTCCAGCGAGGGCTCCGGCTCGCCGCGCAGTTCGTGCATCAGCACCCAGCGCTGCTCGGAGATCAACAACACCTCCGAGCAGCCGGCTTCGCGCAGACGGTAGGAATCCTTGCCCGGCTGGTCGATGTCGAAGCGATGATGGGCGTGCTTGATCAGCGAGACGCGCAAGCCCGCCGCGTTCAGGCGCGGAATCAGATCCTCCAGCAGCGTGGTTTTGCCCGAGCCGGAATAGCCGGCCAATCCGAAGACCTTCATGGGGCGTCCCGCGCGGACGGCACCGTGAGCACTGGCGCGAAGCCGCCGCCAGGTGTGCGGAAGTTTGTCGTCTGCCCCTGCCACAGACGCGCGGCGATCAACTGCACATGTCCGGCATAAACGTAGTTGCGCAGATCGAGCTTGAGTTCCACCGGCGCCTGGCCGACTTTCAGCGTACGCAAGGACGGCGGCACCAGCGCCTGGGC
>JANMTA010000272.1:0-4001 GCA_031389965.1 Betaproteobacteria bacterium | reverse complement strand
CCAGCCGCCCTTGCCCTCCGGCGTCATGTCGTTCTGGTTGCGACATTGCACCGGGCACTTGAAACAGCCGTCCATCGCCGGCCGGTAGGGCTCGAAATTGTCGGCATCGAGCGAGTCGTGCCAGGCGGTGGTCTGGTTGTTCAGCGTGCCCAGCGCGCCGAGTACGCGCGAAGGCTTGTAGAGGAAGGGCGTGCCGACCTGCTTCAGCGCGTTCTTGATCACCGAGGTCGAGGTGATCTTCTTGCCGATGATCTTGTTGTGGGCCTTGAGTTCCTTCGCCAGCGGCGCCTCGGCGGGCTTGCCGTGGATCATGATGGCCTTGAGGCGCAGCGCGCCCATCTTGGCGCCGCCGCCGCCGCGCGCCCAGATCGACTTGATGCCGCCCATGATGCCGCTGCACAGCACCAGGTTCTCGCCGGCGCTGGTGATGCGCGCCAGCGCCATGTCCTTGCGCTCGGTACAGTTGAAATCGCGCTCGATGGCGGCGGCGGTGTCCAGGTTGTCCAGGCCGACATAGGGTGTCGCGTCGAGGAACTCGATTGTGTCGTGCGAGATTTTCAGCAGCGTCCACTGCGCGGCCAGGCCATGGAGCACGATGTGGTCGTAGCCGAGGCGCTTGGTGAAGGCGGGGAAATAGTCTCCCGCGCTGGCATCGAGGAAGGCGTAGCTGTCGGGCGAACGGCTGGTGAAGTTGCCGCGCGTGGCCGAGGGCATGTTGCCGGTCAGCGTGCCAGCGCCGAAGATCAGCGGAACTTCGGGATCGAGCGCGTCCTTCGTTTCATCGAGCAGGTTGTAGAGCAGCACCATGTTGGCGCCGCGGCCGCCGAGGAAGCTGCGCATGATTTCGGCGGGAAGGTACTTGCTGCGGGTTTCGCGGCGCTCGAGATCGACGAACAGCACCGCGCCCTGGGTCGGGTACTGCGGCGCATCGTGCATGCGTGCGCACAACTGCTCGATTTTGGTCCTGACGCTCATTGTCCGTTCTCCATGGCAGCTCGCCGACAATGATATTAGTCTACTACATCAATTGTTGGATGTCCATCAATATCGGCAAAAGCGCGACCGCTCCGGTACGGCGCCGGGGGGCGTACCGAAGGCTTCAGCGGTGCTCGGGAAAGACTTTTTTCAGGAGGGCGAGAAAAATTTCGCGTTCCGCCGCACTGAAATTCTGCAGCAGGCGCTTTTCGTGCTGATTGACCTGGCGTTTGAGCTTGCGCAGCAGGGCGGTGCCGGCATCCGTCAGGCGGATCGCGTTGGAACGGCGGTCATGCAAGGCGGCGCGGCGTTCCACCAGGCCGCGCCGTTCGAGATTGTCGATGACCGTAACCACCGTCGAGCGGTCCAGATGCGTGGCGCGGGCCAGTTCGCTTTGCTTGAGGTCGGGATTGGTTTCGATGATGACCAGTACGCCGAACAGGCCGGGCGTGACGTCCTCGCCGCCGGGGCCCTGGGCAAAATCCCGGAACAGGGCGATCTGGGCCATGCGCAACTGGTAGCCGACAAGGCCTGGCAGCAAGCCATAGTCGATGGCGGATTTATTACTGGAATCGAAGGTGGCGGGCATGGCGTGGCCTGGTCAGTTTGCGAAGGTCTGCGAACGAAAGCATTTGCAGGCGGATTATGGCTGCGCCAAATACCCTGAGTCAAATAGTGGGATTTCCACCAAAGCGGCGCCAGTGTGTTTTGAGGGGGCGTCACAGTTCCAGGCAGGCCCTGATCACCGTGTCGCCAGCGCCGACTTTTAGCCCTCGGTCGACGAATAACTGTGTGGCCATAGCTTCCTGGCCAGTGCCAGGCTCGCGAACAGCTTACAAGCTCGGGGGTGCAGGCGAAGGTTTCAGGGCGCCGCGCAATTTCTAGCCTTTGTTGCCCAGCATCGCCTTAAGATTGGCGAACGGCGAGTGGGTCGCCGCGTCAGCTCCGCTGGCGCCAATCCCGGTAGCGCCGCCAGCGGCTTCGAGTTGCCGTTGATGCTCGTTGTCGTGGCAGTAGAGGCACAGCAGTTCCCAGTTGCTGCCGTCGGAGGGATTGTTCTGGTGGTTGTGGTCGCGGTGATGTACGGTCAACTCGCGCAGGTTGGTGCGGGTGAATTCGCGGGCGCAGCGGCCGCAGATCCAAGGATAGATTTTCAGGGCCCGTTCGCGATAGCCCTGATCTCGCGCATCCGCCGTACCGCGGGCATCGGCGACGATGCGGTCGAGCTTGCCCGACGAGGTACCAGCCATGCGGATTACTTTTCCTGCAGGAGGTTGTTCATCCGCTGCGCACGGCTCTTGGATTCGGCCTTGTTGATCTCCGACACCTGGCGACCATAGGCTTCGCGTGCTTCCGCGCCTTGCTGGGTGGCTTCGATGCTGCGGATGCAGCGCCAGCGCTTGCCGGTCTTGGTAACGATCAGCCGCATTTCGTTGCGCGGGTGATGCGTGCGGCAGTGGTAGCAGTATGTTTGTTCTGTGGCCATGGGAGTATGCGGGATCCTGGCAGCGACAGCCGCAATTATGCCTCTCCCGGCGCCGTTTGTTCCGTCCTGCGCTAAACTCGCTCCGCGCGCAAGCAGCACATCCGCCCGTAGCTCATCTGGATAGAGCACCGGCCTTCTAAGCCGGGGGTAGTGGGTTCGAATCCCGCCGGGCGGACCAATTCCAGTTTTCATCCCGCATTCGTTGCCCTGACAGAACGCCGCTGCAGTCCAAACCATGAATTCCACCCCTGCCGCCACCTCCATCTGCGTCGCGCGGCATGGCGAAACCGACTGGAATGTCTCGGGAATCCTGCAGGGGTGGCTGGACGTTCCGCTCAACGATCGGGGCCGGTGGCAGGCCTATGAACTGGTGGCCGGCTTTAACGGATCCGGGTTCTCGAAAGTCTATTCAAGCCCCCTGATGCGCTCGCGTGAAACCGCGGAGATCATCGCCCGTTCCCTGCGCCTGGCACCGCCAGAATTTCATGAAGGGCTGAAAGAGCGAAACTTCGGCGCCATCCAGGGCATTCCCAAGACTGAACTGGCGGCGTTGAATCCGGTGCTGCTGCAGCAGATTCACAAAAGGAATCCGGCGACCTTCTTCGAGCAAGGCGAGTCTATGGATGAATTTGCCGACCGTGTGCTGGACGCGATTGCCGGCATCGCCAAACCGAATTCCGGCAAGCGGATTCTGGCGATTACGCACGGTTGGACCATGGATGTGATCACGCGGCATATTGCCGGACTGCCGCGCAGCGCCATGCTCACCATGAAGCGCAAGAATGGCGAATGCGTATGGCTGGATGTTCGGGGAAAATCGATCCGGCCGCTGTGAAGCGGCGTCTGCCCAGGGTGCGCGTGACCTGTCAGCCGGGGATTCTTTTTATTGCACCTTGACCTTTGCCTCGTAGCGGGCGACGATCGATGCGTTGCGCCATGCGGTCGACTCCTTGGTGAGAATGGGCAAGAATTCCCCGACGAGATCGCCTGCGGGTGCTGCCTGCCAGAGTTTCGCCGCGAGGCTGTGCCGTCCTGCGCTCTTCGGGCGCTACGCGCCCTCATCGTTGCGGCCGACACAGCCTCGCAAAACCAGCAGCTTACGAATTTACAGGACGAATGTTGCACTAAGGTCATGAGGCGCTTGTTTTTTTCCATCGACGATGACGTTCACGTTGGCATTCGGGTGCCGAGCAGAACGATTGATTGCGAATTTGAGGACGCGGCGCAAATTCCTTGCCGCAGGCTGCACATAGTTTCTTGGCCATTTAGCGCTCCAGGTTGAAAGGAGCGCGAAACCTGCGTGGCCAGATTACTGAATCAGTTACCGTGGCTCACTGGAGTGCCGATAAGTGGCTGGCGATGGATGGAGGCATGAATCTCGGCGTGGAGATTCGAGGTGGCCCGGTCCGTCGCGGTGCGCTGGGAGTAGAGCCGGGCGGTGTTGTCGGTCGACCGGATGACCAGGTAGCCGGCGGAGATCCCGCGCTCCTTTTGCAGTTCATGCACCAGCGCAGAAAGTGCTGCGGCGGATTCGAGCCGG
>JANMTA010000271.1:0-1892 GCA_031389965.1 Betaproteobacteria bacterium | reverse complement strand
ATCGTCGCGCGGCCGATCTTTCGCCTGAAGGGGCACTACCTGGCCATGGCAACGCTCGGCCTGGGCATCATCATCGCCATCGTGATCAAGAACGAAGCGGCCTATACCGGCGGGCCGGACGGCATGCCGGTGGTCGCGCTGGGACTGATGGGCTTCAGTATTTCCGGCGAAAAACAGTGGTACTGGGTGGTCGCCGGGACTCTGCTGTTCAGCTTCTGGGCGGCGAAGAATCTGATCGATTCTCCCTTCGGGCGTGCCCTGCGGGCCCTGCACGGTTCGGAGGTCGCCGCGCAGGTGATGGGCGTCGACGTCGTCCGCTACAAGGTCGCGATATTCGTTCTGTCGGCTTTCTTTGCCAGCCTGATGGGCAGCGTCACCGCGCACTACATCGGCTTCGTCACGCCCAATATTGCCGATTTCTTTCACTCCATCGAGCTGGTCACCATGGTCGTGATCGGCGGCATGGCGTCCATTTACGGTTCATTGATCGGCGCCGTCCTGCTGACCGCCTTGCCCCAGGCGCTATCGACTTTCGAGGGTTGGGAGACCGTGGCTTTCGGCTCGATTCTGATGTTTTCCATGATTTTCATGCCCAGGGGACTGGTGCCCACCCTGGCAGCACTATGGGGCCGTCCCGACCGGAAAGATCAATGATGCCGCTGCTCGAAGTCGTCAATCTTTCCAAGGCCTTCGGCGGCGTCAAGGCCGTGCAGGAGGTCAGCTTTGCGGTTGAGCGCGGCCTGGTGTATTCCGTGATCGGTCCGAACGGCGCCGGCAAGACCACGCTGTTCAACCTGATCACCGGGGTTTATACGCCGAGCGAGGGCGATATCCGGCTCGACGGCCAGTCGATTGCCGGCGCCGCTCCGCATGAACTTGCCTTGAAGGGTATGGCCAGGACATTCCAGAACCTGCAGATCTGCATGAACATGACGGCGCTGGAGAACGTCATGGTCGGCGCCCATCTGCAACTCGACCGTAACCTGATTACGGCCATGCTGCGCCTGCCGGGACTCGCCCGGCGCGATGCCCTGCTCAAGGACGAGGCGCGCGAACTGATGCGCTTTGTCGGCCTGGAGAGCTACTGGAACATGGCGGCGAACTCGATGCCCTATGGCGCCCTGAAGCGGCTGGAGATCGCCCGCGCGCTGGCCGCCAAGCCGCAGATACTCTTTCTCGACGAGCCGGCGGCGGGGTTGAATTCGAAGGAAACCGCCGAGATCGATGAGCTGGTGCGCAAGGTCGCCGACAACGATGTCACGGTGGTGCTGGTCGAACACGACATGAAAATGGTGATGAACATCTCCGATCGCATCCTGGTACTCGACTACGGCAAGAAGCTCGCCGAGGGGACCGCCCGGGAAGTTCGCGAAAATCCCGACGTGATTGCCGCCTACTTGGGCAGCAACGTATGAACAGTGTGCAGGGGAGAGGTTCGTGACGCGGGCGCTGGAGATTATCAGTACCGAGCATCGCAGCATGTGGCAGCTGACGGTGGTGCTCGAAGAACTGTGCAAGCATTGCGCCGAGCCGGAGCACAAGCCGGATGCCGAGCTGTTCGACCTGATCCTCGATTACATCGAGCAGTACGTCGAGCGGGTGCATGAGCCGAAGGAGGAGACCTACCTGTATCGGGCCGTGCTCGAACGCAGCAGCGAAGGCAACGACATGATCGCGCAGTTCAAGCGCGAGCATGCCGGTACGCCCGACGCGGTCGCCGGCTTGCGTGCCCAGATGAGGGCCGTCGTGCGCGACTATCCGGCAGGCGCTGCCGAGTTCCGCCAGGCGCTCGAAGACTATATATCGATGATGCGGCGGCACATCATGAAGGAGGAAAGCGATCTCTTCCCCCTGGCGCGCAGGACACTGACCGACGTCGACTGGGACGAAAT
>JANMTA010000242.1:0-4768 GCA_031389965.1 Betaproteobacteria bacterium | reverse complement strand
GTCAGCGAGCTGTGCCGCGCTCAGCGCGTGATAGGCGTAATCGCCGCCCTCGCCGCGGGCAAAGGCCGGATGCGGCTGATAGCGGATGCCCGGCTTGATGGTGATGACATAGTCGGTGAAGGCGATCTGCGTCGCGTCGGCAGCGTCCGGCAACGGGCGTCCCCGCGCATCCAGATAGCGCGGCTGCGGCACCGCCTCGGCAGTGGCTGCGACCAGCGCATAGGGCCGCTTGAGATAGTGGTATTGCAGCGGCGGCTCGTAGATCTGCGCCGTAAAAGTGATCTCGTCCTCGCTGTAGGACTGTACCGGGTCGAGATGCTTCGGCCGGTCGGTGAAGGCGCTGTAAAGGATATTCCCGCCCCTATCCGACGCCGGATAGGGATCGTTCCAGGTACTGCCGCAACCGTTCAGCAGCAGCAGAAAAACGCAGGGGAGTACGCGACGCATGACAGTGAGTTTAGCTGATCCGCTATAATTCGCGGTCTGCTTCAACCAAGGAAAAGCGATGGGATTTCTCGCTGGCAAACGCATTTTGATCACCGGTCTGATCTCCAACCGGTCTATCGCCTACGGCATCGCCAAAGCCTGCCACCGCGAAGGCGCCGACCTGGCCTTCACCTACCAGAACGAACGGGTTCGCGATCGCATGGTCAAATTTGCCGAAGAATTCGGCTCCCAGGCGATCTTCCCTTGCGACGTCTCCGATGACGCGCAAATCGACGCCGTCTTTGCTGAACTTGCCAAGCACTGGAATGGGTTGGACGGCCTGGTGCATTCCATCGCCTTCGCGCCCAACGAAGCGATTGAAGGCGACTTTCTCGAGGGCATCTCGCGTGAGTCCTTCCGCATCGCGCACGACGTGTCGTCCTACAGCTACCCCGCCCTGGCCAAGGCCGCACGCCCGCTGCTGCTGAAGGGCAACAATGCCTCCGTCCTGGCGCTGACCTATCTCGGCGCTGTGCGCACCATGCCCAACTACAACACCATGGGCCTGGCCAAGGCCAGCCTCGAAGCGGCGACGCGCTACCTGGCCTTCTGCCTCGGGCCGCAGGGTATCCGCGCCAATGCGCTATCCGCCGGCCCGATCAAGACCCTGGCGGCCTCGGGCATCGGCAACTTTGGCAAGCTGCTGGCCTACAACGCCCATCACGCTCCCTTGCGGCGCAATGTAACCATCGACGAAGTCGGCAACGCTGCGGCTTTCCTCCTGTCCGATCTCGCCAGCGGCATTACCGGCGAAATCCTCTACGTTGATGGCGGCACACACACCACGGCCATGGGCAACGCCGATCCGCTGCCTGGCTGACGAAGCCGGACGCTGCCACAAAGCACAAGGCCCCGCAATGCGGGGCCTTGTGCTTTGACCGGCGGCAGATCAGCGGTCCTTGCTCTCCAGCATCGCCTTGTTGATCTTGACCGGATAACTTTCCTTCAGGCTCGCAATCCAGGCCGCGAACTCTTCCTCGGCCACGATGCGCGCATATTGCTGGGCCAGTGCACGGGCGCGCGGATCATCCTTGCCCGTCGCGCCTGCCTTGGCCGAACTGATCCGGTACAGCGCGTAACCCTTACCCGGATAGGCAACACCGGCGTGCACCGGCAGTTTGGCCGTATCGGCAGAAAAAATCGCCCGCAAGGATTCGGGCGGCAGCCCCGGCGCCTCATTGCGGCTGATTTTGCGCAAGGGCGACCACTTCAGGTCGACGGCCTTGCCCTGGCCCAATAGCGCCAATTTTTCTTCGCCATCCTTGATCGCCAGCACCGCCGCTTCGTCGCGCATCAGGCGCATCCCGATCTCGCCCCTCACAGCTTCCAGCGGCTGCAGGGCTGCCGGCTTGTATTCAAGCACGCGAGCCGAAACCAGCGTGCCGGGCGCGACCTCGACCGCTTCGGTGTTACGTTTGTTCTTCAAGCCGTCGTCACTGAACAAGGCAGCAGCCAGTTTCGGGTTGTCGAAGGGGGATGCGAATTTTCCGCCTTTGGCCAGCCATGGGGACTGACGCAGCTCCAGTTTCCATTTCTCGGCGGCGGGTTTCAGACTGTCGGCCTGTTCGTACACAGTGTTGCCAAATGCTTCGGCTGCATCGGCGTATTTCTTCACTCCGGCCTCGCGCTTGAGTTCAGCGAGGATCTCCGTTTTCACTTCGTCAAGCGGCTTGACACGTTCGGGACGCACTCCCGTCACGCGGATGATGTGAAAGCCGAAATCGGAGCGAACAACGTCGGAAACCTGCCCCTCCTTGAGCGTAAAGGCGACATCTTCGAAGGCTTTGACCATCGCGCCACGACCGAACCAGTCGAGATCGCCGCCCTTCGGTGCCGAGCCGGGATCCTGCGAATTGTCCTTGGCGATCTTGGCAAAATCAGCGGGAGTTTTGCGCACTTGCGCCAAAAGCTGATCCGCCCTCGCCTTTGCGGCGGCGACTGCCGCCTCCGGCGCACCCTTGTCGACGCGAATCAGGACATGACTGGCACGACGCGCATCGCCCTCCTTGTAACGGTCGGCATGCGACGTGTAGTAGGCCTTGACTTCCTCGTCACCGATGACGGCCGCGGCCGCCAACGCATCGCGGCTCAACACCACGAACTCGGCACGCACCTGCTCGGGCGATTCAAACTGTTTGCGATTGGCCTCGTAGTATTTCTGCACCGCATCGGCGGCAAGCTTTACCTGGCCGAGGTAGTTGTCCGGCAACAACGGCGCCTCGCTGACTTCCCGCTGTTCCATCTGTGTGGCCAGCCAGCGGCCGGCAGCCACCTGACCGGCGATGCCGGCCTCGGTCACAGGCAGGATCAGTTGCTGCATCGCCAGGTCCTGCCGCAAACGTGCCTCGAACATTTCCTTGCTCATGCTCTGTGCCGCAACCAGCGCTTCGTAGCGCTCTTTCGAAAACTTGCCGTCCTCCTGCAGCGAGGGTACTGCGGCAATGAACTGCACCAGTTGCTCGTTGCTGATAACCAGTTTGGCTTTCTGCGCCTGCTCGGCCAGCAATCGCTGCGTCACCAGCGAGTCAAGCACGGCACGGCGCATTTGCGGCGTCTCGAACATTGCGGGATCGACTTTCCCGCCGGACTGGGTGCGCATCCGATCCTGCTGTTCGCGCAAGGCCGACTGCAATTCCTGCCGCGTGACCTTGCCGCGTCCCACGCTGGCAACCTCCGCATCGACAGCGGCGTTGCGCACATAGGAATCAACGCCCCAGAAAGCAAACGGGAGCGTGATCAGCGCGAGGAAGCCTTGGGTGATTTTCTTGTTGTTGCGAACGATATCAAGCATGCGATGAAAACCCTAGATGCGACAAAGGCGAACGGGTGTTCGCCTTAGTTCGGTGGTGGGTGCTGACGGGGTCGAACCGCCGACATTCTGCGTGTAAGGCAGACGCTCTACCAACTGAGCTAAGCACCCGCTGAACGGTGGCCGCCCCTATCGGGCAGCCGGCCGCAATTCTATCAGTTCGCGCTCGCCTTGCGCGCCGGGAATGCCGCTTCGCGGGCCGGCGTCATCCGTAGCGGCGAGGTCAGCGTCGTTTGCTGGCCCGCCCGCTACGCAGGGGCTTCATCAGTGGGTCACCAGGCCGGTCGTCGTCGCGTCGCCGGCAACCACCGCGACAGCCGTCTCCGGGGCCTGTTCGGGCAGCGGCTCGGGCATGCGCTCGAGGGCGAGTTCCAGCACCTTGTCGATCCAGCGCACCGGCAGAATCTCGATCCGGTTCTTGATGGTGTCGGGAATCTCCGCAAGATCCTTGACGTTTTCCTCGGGAATCAGCGCGGTGCGGATGCCGCCACGCACCGCCGCCAGGAGTTTCTCCTTGAGCCCGCCGATGGGAAGCACTTCTCCACGCAAGGTGATCTCGCCTGTCATCGCCACATCGGCGCGCACCGGGATGCCCGTAAGCACCGACACCAGCGCGGTACAGATGGCAACGCCGGCACTCGGACCGTCCTTCGGCGTCGCGCCTTCCGGCAGGTGGATGTGGATATCGTTCTTCTGGTAGAAATCATCCGCGATGCCGAGCGACTGGCTACGCTTCCTGACCACCGACAGCGCCGCCTGGATCGACTCCTGCATGACCTCGCCCAGCTTGCCCGTGGTCATGGTCTTACCCTTGCCGGGCAAGGCAACGGCTTCGATGGTGAGCAGTTCGCCGCCGACTTCGGTCCACGCCAGACCGGTCACCTGGCCGATCTGGTTGTCCTTTTCCGCCATGCCGAAGCTGTAGCGACGCACACCGAGGAACTTGTCGAGATTCTTCGCATTGACCACGATCTTGTTCTTGCGCGCCTTCATCACCAGCGATTTCACCACCTTGCGGCAGATCTTCGAAATCTCGCGCTCAAGGGCGCGCACGCCGGCCTCACGCGAGTAGTAGCGCACGATGTCGCGCAGGGCATCCTCGGTAATAGTGAGTTCGTCACGCTTGATGCCATTGTTTTTCTGCTGTTTCGGCACCAGGTAGCGTAGCGCTATATTGACCTTCTCGTCCTCGGTATAGCCGGAGAGACGGATCACCTCCAGACGATCGAGCAATGCCGCGGGAATATTAAGAGTGTTGGCGGTGGCGACAAACATGACATCGGACAAGTCGAAGTCGACCTCGATGTAATGGTCCTGGAAGGTATGATTTTGTTCCGGGTCGAGCACTTCGAGCAGCGCCGATGAGGGATCGCCGCGGAAATCCTGGCCCATCTTGTCGACTTCATCGAGGAGGAACAGCGGGTTCTTGACCCCGACCTTGGTCATGTTCTGCAGGATCTTGCCCGGCATCGA
>JANMTA010000241.1:0-1978 GCA_031389965.1 Betaproteobacteria bacterium | reverse complement strand
AAACGCCACGACTACCCGGCCTTTGCCGCCGCACAACTCCAGGAGCGCGCGCAGGCCGCCATGCCGCCCTTCAGTTTTCAGGCCCTGGTGCGGGCCGAGGCGCGCAGCCAGGACGTCGCGCAAGGCTTCCTGACGGCGGCCAGCGCGGCGGTGGGCGGGATGGTCGACGCCCCACAGATCAGCCAGCACATCACGCTGTACCCGGCAGTGCCCATGAGCATGCAACGCGTGGCCAACGTGGAACGCGCCCAGATGCTGATCGAGAGCCCGTCGCGCGCGGCGCTGCAGCGCTTTTTGACGGCCTGGCAAGCGGTGCTACACGCCACCCGGCAACAACCCGAGGGCAAGGGACTGATTCGCTGGGCGGTGGACGTGGACCCGCTGGCGATTTGAAGCGCGCGGCTTCAAGCTGTCAACACTCGGCCGTCACTCAGAGTTCCGCAACGAAGGGGACATGCCCCGAACTTCTGTCGATTTTCTTTACGGTTGCCGGGAATACTGTGACTCCTAAGCACGTCGATTTGCGATCCTGAAGATTCCACTTCAACAAAAACAAGCACTTGCAAGCGCCTTCAGAAATTCGGCACAGTTGTTGCGTGTTTTTTTCGTCGCTTCAATTCAGTCCATTCTTTGGGCCAATGCATGTTTTAGTGATCGAGAGGTGACCTGCCGCGATGGGCAGCTTAGCCATCACAACAACCAACATCCTTGGGAGGCGTCCATGTTTCGATCATCTCTTGCTGTGGTACTACTTGCTGCGGGTTCTCTTGGCGCCCACGCGACGCCGGTGACGATCACCACACCATTCATTAATTTCGAAAACGACGGCATTAATTCCCTGGGCTTTGCCACCGGTCAGTTCCTGCGCGTCGGCGCCAACTCGGTGACCCCCAACGGATTGGCTGGTACGACCGGGGTGGCTGCGCTTAGCGGCACGTCGTTCCAAGCCAATATCAACTTCCTACCCAGCCCCTTCAACCCCAACTTCTTCCAACGGCTCTTGTCTGTCACGCCACAGCAGGTGGCCGGTTCGGCGATATTTAACCCCTGGACTCTCACCTTTTCCAACGGCACGGACAGTTCCCAGGCAATCATGCAAATGCAGTCCGGCGCCCAAATGGCACCATTCGTCAATAGCATCACGCTTTCGGGCACCAGCGCCAACCCCATATTCAGCTGGACCCCGCCACCCGGAGCCACCGTTAACGGCTATCGCATCAACATCTATGACAAGTCGCTGATCAATTTGAACCCAGCCAACGGTCCGATCAATACCGGCCAGGTGACTTCACGCAACCTCCAGCCGAACCTGACCTCGTACATGGTTCAGGCCGGTGATTTCACTGTACAAGGCAATGCCTTCGCGCTCAACAAGAACTACTCGATTGAGATCTCGATCATACAAACAAGGGACCACAGTTCCATCAACCTGGGCAACAGCAATTTGGAGTCCATTGCCCGCGTTTACGCAGACTTCACACCAAATGCCGGCGGCGGACCGCCGGTCAACCTGCCGGTGGTTCTGGTGAACGGCGCCTACCAGTTCAACATGGCGGTACAGCCCGGTCAGACCTACTACATCGACCCGGATGTCGCGATCGGCTACGACTACGCCATCGGCTTGGGCGACCCGAACTTCCAGTCTGTTTTGCTACCGGTCGGCATAGGCGATGGGCTGTTTGACATCTTTGGCTACGACAACTCGGACAATCTGGTGCTGCTGGCCGATGATTGGCTCGAAGGCATTGTTTTCGACTTCGGCTTGGGCGGCGTCAGCCGGTTCCGCGTCACCGGCATTGAGACCGCCGCAGGCCTCGACCCCGCCAACACCACGGCGTTCGTCACCGGACTTACGTTCGCCGGCACAGGCAACTTCACCGGAACGCAAACGCCCATCGTGCAGCACGTACAAGGCGTGCCCGAGCCCGCCTCACTCGCGTTGGTCGGCTTGGCGCTTGCAGGGCTGGCCCTGTCGCGG
>JANMTA010000240.1:0-4103 GCA_031389965.1 Betaproteobacteria bacterium | reverse complement strand
CCTTCGCGCACCGCCTTGATGATGGGAATGCCACCGGCCACCGCCGCCTCGAAAGCGACCATGACGCCTTTGGCATGCGCCGCCGCGAATATCTCATTGCCATGCATCGCCAGCAGTGCCTTGTTCGCCGTCACCACATGCTTGCCATTGGCAATGGCTTTCAGCACCAGTTCCTTGGCGATGCCGCAACCGCCGATCAGCTCGACGACGATGTCGATCTCGGGATCGCTGACCACAGCGAAGGCATCGTCGGTCACCTGGGCCCGGCCGGCCGTAACTTGCCGCGCCAGCTCAAGATTCTTGTCCGCCACCTTGGTGATACGGATCGGACGCCCGGCGCGACGGGTGATCTCGGCCTCGTTGCGCGAGAGGACGTTGAACGTACCGCCACCGACGGTGCCGATGCCGAGCAGTCCTACATTGATGGGTTTGATCTGTTCAGCGGATTTAGTTGCCATGGCGTTTGCGATAGGAGTCAAGAAAGCGCGCAATGCGGCCGATAGCCTCGCGCAGGTCGTCCTCGTGCGGCAGAAACACCAGCCGAAAGTGGTCGGGATGCGGCCAGTTGAAGCCAGTGCCCTGTACCAGCAGCACCTTTTCCGCCTCCAGCAACTCGGCGATGAAGTCCTGATCATTGGTGATCGGGTACATCTTGGGGTCCAGGCGCGGAAACATGTACAGCGTAGCCTTGGGCTTGACGCAGCTGACGCCCGGAATCGCCGAAATCAGTTCGTGGGCAACGTCGCGCTGGCGGCACATGCGCCCGCCCGGCGCCACCAGGTCATCGATGCTCTGGTAGCCGCCGAGGGCGGTCTGGATGCCCCATTGCCCCGGCACGTTGGCGCACAGGCGCATCGAGGCCAGCATGTCGAGGCCTTCGATATAGTCGCGCGCATGTTTCTTTTCGCCCGAAACGATCATCCATCCGGCGCGGTAACCGCAGGAACGGTAGTTCTTCGACAAACCATTGAATGTGATCGTCAGCACATCCTCCGACAGGGCCGCGATCGAGGTGTGGCTCGCGCCGTCGTAGAGCACCTTGTCATAGACCTCGTCGGCATAGATGATCAGGTCGTTCTGCCGGGCGATTTCGATGATTTCCTTGAGCACTTCGTCGGGATACAGGGCTCCGGTCGGATTATTCGGGTTGATGATGACGACGGCCCGGGTCTGCGGCGTGATCTTGGCGCGAATGTCGGCCAGATCGGGCAGCCAGCCGGCGCCCTCGTCGCACAGGTAGTGACGTGGCGTGCCGCCGGAGAGGCTGACGGCGGCGGTCCACAAGGGATAGTCCGGCGCCGGCACCAGCACTTCGTCGCCGGTATCGAGCAAGGCGTTCATGGCCATCACGATCAGCTCGGAAACGCCGTTACCGATGTAGATGTCCTCGATCGTGACGCCCTTGATGTGCTTCTGCTGCGTGTAATGCATCACCGCCTTGCGCGCCGAAAAAATGCCTTTCGAATCGACATAGCCAGCCGCATTTGGCAGGTTGCGGATCATGTCCTGCTGGATTTCCTCGGGCGAATCGAAGCCGAAGGCGGCGAGATTGCCGATATTCAGCTTGATGATCTTGTGGCCTTCCTCCTCCATCTGCCGGGCGCGGGCGAGCACGGGCCCGCGAATGTCGTAGCAGACGTTGGCAAGTTTGGCGGATTTATTCACTGGCTGCATAAGCAACCGTCCTTTCTGCAAGATACCGACCAAGGCAGGCGCTGTCGGCAAATGTATAATGTTACCCAAGCCCATGCTGCACCGCAAATCCAGATTTGATGCGGCTTCCGGCCATCCCTTCCCCTGCAGGTCATTTGCCAACCCGGTTGCCGATCTCGTTGCCAAACTCGCGCCCCGAATGAAGTTGCATTCCTCCGTCACCGCCGGTCTGCTTTCAATCACGTCCTACGATGCCGGGCACATCGCCGTCAATGGTCGCCGGCTGACGAAAAGTTTTATCCTGACGCCGCGGCGGCTGATCGAGGACTGGCCCCCAGGCTCGTTCGACAGCCTGAGCGAATCCGACCTGTTGGCCGTCGCGAAGCTCGGCTGCCCGATTGTCCTGCTCGGCACCGGCGCACGCCAGCGCTTCCCGGCCCCAGCCCTGCTGCGCCCGTTGATTGAGCGGCGCTTCGGTGTCGAAGTGATGGACAGCCATGCCGCCTGCCGCACCTACAACATCCTCATGGCCGAAGGGCGTGACGTGGCCGCCGCCATGATCATCGAATGCACCGGGTGACCCCGCATTGCGAATGACAGCCGCTTGTTTGCCGGATTGGGCGAGATCAGGATTCTGCGGCTGCTCGCGGTAGAATTGGCAGGTTTGGCGCTGGCGCCAGACCCGGCTCGCTGCCAGATCACCGAAATTCCCGGAACCCCCGCACTGTCCCTGCCATGAAGAAGATTCTCATCCCCGGCGTCAATGGCTTGATCGGCCGGCACCTGCCCCGGTGCCTCATAAATGCCGGCGGCAAGCTGACGGACGGAACTTGCCGATGAAACTTGCCCTAAAAATCGATGTCGATACCTGGCGCGGCACCCAGCAGGGTGTACCCCGCCTGGTGGAAATCCTGCGTCGCCACGGCGCGGACGCCAGTTTCCTCTTCTCGCTCGGCCCCGATCACACGGGCCGCGCCATCGGGCGCGCCTTCCGCCCCGGCTTCATGAAAAAACTGCAGCGCACCTCCGCAGTCTCCCACTATGGCATCAAGACGCTGATGTACGGCACGCTGCTGCCAGGCCCGGACATCGGGCGCCACGGCGCCGACATCATGCGCGCGACGCGCGACGCCGGCTTCGAAACTGCGATCCACTGCTGGGACCACGTCAAATGGCAGGACGGTGTCGCAAGAGCCAACTCCGCCTGGACTGAAATCGAGATGCGGCGGGCGCACCAACGCTATATCGAGATTTTCGGCAGCGAGGCTCCCGGTCACGGCGCCGCCGGCTGGCAAATGAACCCGCATGCACTGCGCCTGACCCAGCGGCTGGGATACCGCTGGGCCTCCGACTGTCGCGGGCTGCATCCCTTCGTTCCGGTATGGAACGGCGAAATTGTGGCCTGCCCGCAACTGCCGACCACCCTGCCGACGCTGGATGAACTGATCGGCACGGACGACATCACGGCGGACAAGGTGCACCTGCACTTGCTGCGACTGACCGCGCAGACCGTAGCCGAAGCGACGAATTGCGACCACGTTTTCACGCTGCACGCCGAACTTGAAGGTTTCAAGTTCGGCGCTACCCTCGAGCGCCTGCTGACAGGCTGGCGCGAACAGGGTTACCAACTGGTATCGCTGGGCAAGATGCGCGACGCGCTCGACCCGGCGCTGCTGCCTCGCCACGAGATGGTTCGGGGTGAAATCCCCGGCCGCGCAGGCTGTTTGCTGCTGCAGGGCGAGGAATTTCTGTCAACCTGGAAGGAAGCTGCATGACCGAAATATTCACCGCCAACCCGCCCCCTCCCTCAGCCATCGGGCTGCGTGTCCCGGATTTCAGCGTCCCCGCCACCGGAGGCGAATTCACCCTTTCCGCCTTTCAGGGCAAGCCGCTGATCCTGTATTTCTACCCCAAGGACAATACACCGGGCTGTACCACACAGGCGCAGCAGTTTCGCGACTTGCATGATGAGTTTGTCAAGGCCGGCTGCGCGGTGGTCGGCGTCTCGCGCGATGCCCTGAAGTCGCATGAAAGCTTCAAGGCCAGACTGGGACTTCCCTTCGAACTGATCTCGGATATCGAAGGCGTGCTTTGCCGCATGTTCGACGTGGTCAAGAACAAGATGCTGTATGGCAAGAAGGTGCTCGGCATCGAGCGCAGCACCTTCCTGATCGACGCCAACGGCTTCCTGCGTCAGGAGTGGCGTTCGACCAGGGCGGATGGCAACGCCGCCGCAGTACTGGACGCCGTGCGCAAGCTGTGATCGGGCGCAGTAATCGGGAACAGGGCCCGGATTCGGGTCCTGCCTCTGGCCTTCCGCAACCACCCGGCTGGCTATCTTGAGCCTGCCCCCCTTGCCCTGAGGCATTTATGAACGCCAAGCGCGCCACGACGGCGAAGAGTTCGACCACCAAGCTCTTTGTGCTCGATACCAATGTACTGATGCATGA
>JANMTA010000233.1:0-8143 GCA_031389965.1 Betaproteobacteria bacterium | reverse complement strand
CAACGGCGGAAACGGCGGACAGGTTGGTCATGGCGGCTCGAATTTGAAAGGACGGAACGGGTTCCGTCCGGGTAGCCCGGTATTATCGGCGAAACCGGGTGGATCGCGCTAGGTGGACAGCCAGGTGCTTGATTCGCTGGCGCTCAGGCCCGCTTGCGGTTTTCCATCATGCGCAGAATCAGGGGCGTGAAGATCAACTGCATGGCCAGTTCCATCTTGCCGCCCGGTACCACGATGATGTTCGGCCGCGACATGAAGGAGTTGTGGATCATCGACAGCAGGTAGGGGAAGTCAATGCCCTTGGAATTGGCAAAGCGGATCACCACGAAGCTCTCGTCGGCGGTCGGAATGTCGCGGGCGATGAAGGGGTTGGAGGTATCCACCGTCGGCACGCGCTGGAAGTTCACATGGGTGCGCGAAAACTGCGGCGTGATGTAGTTGATGTAGTCCGGCATGCGGCGCAGGATGGTATCCACCACGGCCTCGGTCGAATAGCCGCGCTGGTTCTTGTCGCGGTGCAGCTTCTGTATCCACTCGAGGTTGACGGTCGGCACCACGCCCACCAGCAAGTCGGCATGCTGCGCGACATTGACCGTGTCGGTGACGGCCGCGCCGTGCAGGCCCTCGTAGAACATCAGGTCGGTACCGCCGGGAATGTCTGCCCAGGGCGTGAACTCCCCCGACTCCTGACCGTAGGGTGCAGCCTCTTCGACGTTGTGCAGATACTTCCTGACCTTGCCCATGCCGGTTTCGCCATAGGTCTTGAACAAACCGGCCAGTTCCTCGAGCAGGTTGGCTTCCGGGCCGAAGTGGCTGAAATGGTTGTTGCCGTTCAGTCGCGCCTCTTCCGCAGCCGCCTTCATGGCCTTGCGGTCATAGCGGTGGAAAGAGTCGCCCTCAACGATCGCGGCACTGAGCTTTTCGCGGCGGAAGACCAGGTCGAAGGACTTGGTGACCGTGGACGTGCCGGCACCGGAAGATCCGGTAATGGCGACGATGGGATGCTTGACCGACATGGGAGCCTCCTGGCTTAGAGTCTTACTGCGTCCTGAATAGCGAGCGGGTTGAAAACAAGGGCGAATCGAAAGTGTCCGGCTCCTTGCCGCTGGCATAGTCGGCGTGGTAAGCGGCGACGCGCTCGACTTCGTTCTTCGAACCGAAGATCAGCGGCACGCGCTGGTGCAGTTCCGTCGGCGACATCTCCATCACGCGCTCGCGCCCGGTGGTCGATTTGCCGCCCGCCTGTTCGATGATAAAGGAGATCGGATTGGCTTCGTAGAGCAGTCGCAAACGGCCGGGCTTGGTGGCGTCCTTGCTGTCCTTCGGATACATGAAAATGCCGCCGCGAGTCAGAATGCGGAAGGCTTCCGCCACCAGCGACGCAACCCAGCGCATATTGAAGTCGCGGCCTCTGGGACCCGTCTGGCCGGCCAGGCACTCGGCGACATAACGCTGTACCGGGGGTTCCCAGAAGCGCGAGTTGGAGGAGTTGATGGCGAACTCATGGGTATCGTCCGGGATCTTCATCTGCGGATGAGTCAGGATGAAGGCGCCGATGTCGCGGTCCAGCGTGAAGCCGTCGACGCCTTCGCCGGTGGTCAGCACCAGCATGGTCGATGGCCCGTAAAGCGCGAGACCGGCGCAGACCTGCTGCGTGCCGGGCTGCAGGAAATCTTCGAGAGTGGCGTCCTGGCCGGGATTCGGCGCGCGCAGAATGGAAAAGATGGTTCCCACCGTGAGGTTGACGTCGATGTTCGAGCTGCCGTCCAGCGGATCGAAGACCAGCAGGTACTTGCCGCGCTTGCAATGGGCGGGGAGGACATACACGTCCTCCATTTCCTCGGAGGCCATGCCAGCAAGGTTGCCGGACCACTCGTTTTCCTGGAGCATGACCTCGTTGCTCATGACGTCGAGCTTCTTCTGCACCTCGCCCTGAACATTGACCGACGCTGCATCGGTGCCGGCATTGCCCAGCGCGCCGATCAGCGCGCCCTTGTTGACCTGGTTGGAAATGATCTTGATCGCTGTCGCCAGGGAGTTGAGCAGGCTGGAAAACTCGCCCGAAACGCCAGGATGCTTGTGCTCCTGCTCGATGGTGTAACGGGTCAGTGTCTTGCGTCCCTGGTGCATGGGTCCTGCTCCTTGAGATGGGGCCGATTTAGCCGCAGCAAAGCTGCCGGTCGGGATAGTCCCGCTTGGCTGAGGGCAATGTAATCGGATCGATCCATAAGCACCATTCACTTTTATTTATCGAACAAATAAGCATTTTTTTATACTCTCGATCCGTTTCGATCCGACACTTGCCAGGAGCCCAGCCTGCCATGGAAATAACCATTTTTCGCGATGCACCCGTGGGCCATGAGCCGCGCAGTCTGCCTGCGGCGGAATACAAGCTGGCGCGGCTGCTGCAAACGCGCAGCCCCCATGGCGTCGCTTTCGTGCCGATCCGCAGCATGCAGATGCTGGCGATCCTCGACGCCGAGGAGTTCGTCTTCGTGGACGGCCAGCACAAGCAGCAGGCGGTCCTGGCTTGGCAGAAGTTCCGGCCGCAACGGCGCGACTCGCTCGACGAGGCAGTGCCCTTCGAGGCGGCGTTTTACCGCGCCGACGCCGCGGAAATTCAGCGCCGGCTGCAGCCGGAACTGTTCAAGGCCATGCAGACCCTTTCCAGGCGAGGCCGGATCAAGGAGGTGGCGCGGGTGCTCAGCTTCGAACGCGCGGCGCGCGGCAGGACGTCAGACCCTTCTTAGGGAATGGCCGGGCTTGCCCGTCCTTTTCGTCGCGCCGGGAAAACCCGGCGGGCGGACGCCGCCTCAGTCGTCCTCGCCAAGCACGGGGTCCCAACCTACCGACTTTGCCGTGGCGATCGCCTCATCGTAAATGCGCGTGTGCCTATCCCGCAGCTCCGCCGGCAGCCGGCTCGGCAGATGGGCGTAGGGTTCCCATGCGACCACCACCTTTTCATACAGGTTTTGCATCTGGCTGGCCGACCAGCCGGCGCACGTCTCGGTCTCGGGCAACAAGCCGAACACCCAGGCATCCCTGACGATCCGGCCCAGATGGCTCATGCCGCCGTGGGTATCGTCGCGCAAGCCGACGTAATTGATGTTCTCCGACACGGTTTCTCCTATCTCGTCAGGCCAGCATAGAGCAGCGGCAATTTCTCGGGCAGGCGCTCGACGTGGTCCACCACCATGTAGTTCTTCTGGCCGAAGATGCGCGACACGTACTGATCGGCGCGTGGATCGAGGCTCATGCAGTAGGTCACGATACCACCCTTTGCCGCTTCCTCGACCGCCTTCTTGGTGTCGAAGCGAAGGTATTGCGGATCGCGCACGTCGACGTCCGCGGGCTCGCCATCGGTGATGATGATGAGCAGTTTCTTGGCCGAGCGCTGTAGCTTGAGGTGATGGCCGGCGTGCCGGATGGCCGCTCCCATGCGGGTGGAAAGCTGGCCGCTCATGCCGGCCAGCTTGGCCTTTGGCACGTCGTCCCAGTGCTGATCGAAGTCCTTGAAGCGGTAATACTCGACATCGTGGCGCCCATCCGAGCAGAAACCATGGATGGCGAACGGGTCGCCGACCCTGGCGATGGCATCGGCCAGCAACACACAGGCTTGCTGGGTGAGTTCACGCACCGAGTATTCCTGGGCCTGCACCTTTTCGTTGGTCGATTCGGAAAGGTCGAGCAACACCAGAATCGAGAAGTCGCGGGTCTTGCGCACGCTGCGCATCATGATGCGCGGATCGGGCTGGTTGCCCATGCGAATGTCGGTGAAGCTGGCAATCGCCGCGTTGATGTCGATCTCGTCACCATCTTCCAGCCGGCGGATGCGCTGCACGCCCTGCGGCTGCATGGCGTCGAGCAGGAACTTCATGCGATGGATTTCGCGTTTGTACCGGGCGGTGATGGCGTCGATGATCCGCAGGTCGCCGGACTTGGCGCGCTTTTCCAGCACGGTGGCCCAGGCCGGACGTTCGAGCTGGATCTGGTAGTCCCACTCGGAATAGTGGAAGGGGTCGGACACCGGTTCCTTGCCTTCCAGCTCGTTGTAGCTCTTGCCCATGTCTTCGTAGGGGAACAGCTCCGTGTCCAGCACCCAGATTTCCTCGGCATCGTCGCCGGCGTTTTCGACGTCGACTTCGTTGGCCATCTCGATCGCGTTGACATATTTGCGCACCTGTTTGATGGACTCGTAGCCGGCGTTGGCGGCCTTGTTGAAGTCGAATTCCTCGAATTCCCAGAAATAGCGGTTGTCGTCACGGTAAGGTGCTGTGAGCAGGTCGGTGCGCGGATTGAAGGCAATCTTCTTCTGGCTCAGGCTGTGTGCGAGCTGAACGCCGATTTCCCAGGACACGTGGTTGTCGTCCAGCCTGTCCTGCGCCAGCGCGAACAGCGCGCGGGCCTCAAGAATCCACGGGTCGCTATCCTGATAGCCGTCATCCAACAGGGCCCGCGCCAGGCGGTTGAGGTAAGCACCGACGCTGGTCTTCATGTCCGGCGTGGCCGTGTGCAGCCTGCTCCATATCTGCTTCAGTCCGGGGAAGCGCCGGATGGAGAGGGTTTCCACCCGCGCATCTTCAATCACGCCGATGACCGCCATCTGCATGGGGTTGAGCGCCTCGGCGGAAATTGGATATTTAGTCTCGACCACGTGGGCGGCACAATGCGCGGCCGCGGCGCGATAAAGCTCCAGGCCGGATACCGCTTCGTGGCCCTCGGAGGCGAAATCGTCGAAGGCGTCCGGCAGGTGCAGCAGATACTCCTCGATATAGGGCCGGTAACCTTCGCGGGACTCGAAGTCGCCGGAGGTGGGGCGCATAAAGAAATCACGCGCCCACAGCGCGCGCAAGTACATGTTGATGCGCCGCTGCACGTCCACCAGAAGGGTGCCCTTGCGTTCCTTCTGCAGCATTGCCAGCGACTCCTTGGAATCCAGGCTGAAATACTTGATCTGCTCCTCGTAATTGGTGCGGTGGGCATGGGCGCCCCACAAGGCCCAGCGGCGCAGGCCACCCAGCGTCAATTGCTGGAACAGCACTTCCAGCTTCTCCAGCATCGGGCGCACGCCGCGCGGCGCCTGGGAGATCAGGGTGTTGATGAACTGCAGGTAATTGAGGAATAACTGCGCGTCGCCCAGGCGGTTGGCGGCAGTGGCCGAAGTGGCCAGCAGCAGTTCGATCACCGCGCCAGACGTTCTGGAGGCCAGCGAAAGCGCGGCGGTAGCAAGGTCGCCGACCACGTCCTCGCCGACTTCCTTGGCCACCTGCGGCGCTTCCACAATCCATGCCTCGACCAGCGAGTCGCCCTTGCCCAGTCCGCGAATCGCGCACGCACCCTTCAGATAATTGTCTAGGCCGCGCGGCGAGAACACTTTGGCGGCATCGTGCCAGTTGGCCTGCAATGCTGCCTGGCTATGCGGCGACAGGTCTTCCAGTAATTCGGCGTAGTCAGCGAGATTGATCGACATGGGCCACCTCAATTCGTAGGATGAGGGCAGCACTGCCGTAGCCACCACGGGTTATCCAATGGGCTGAGCCCCATTCCGCATTGCTCAGAAGAACGTGCATACCGCCGCGTCCAGCGCATCGCGCATGTCGGGGTCGTCGGTAATCGGGCGCACCAGCGCAACGCGGCAGGCGGCCTGTGGCGCAACGCCCTTGGCAATCAGGCTACCGGCATAAATCAGCATCCGGGTCGACAGGCCCTCGTCAAGGCCGTGGCCCTTGAGGTTGCGCGAACGCTCGGCAATCGACACCAGTTTGCCGGCGATATCGCCGGTCGCGCCGGACTCATGCGCCACGATCTCGGCCTCGACCGCGTGCTCGGGATAGCTGAAGTCCAGCGCGCCAAAACGCTGCTTGGTGGATTGCTTCAAGTCCTTCATCAGCGACTGGTAGCCCGGATTGTAGGAAATCACAATCTGGAAATCGGGATGAGCGCGGACCAGTTCGCCCTTCTTCTCCAGCGGCAGCACACGCCGGTTGTCGGTCAGCGGGTGAATCACCACGGTGGTGTCCTGACGCGCCTCGACAATTTCATCCAGATAGCAGATCGCGCCATTCCGCGCGGCGATAGCCAACGGACCATCCTGCCATTCGGTGCCCGAGGCGGAGAGCAGGAAGCGACCGACCAGGTCGGAGGCGGTCATGTCCTCGTTGCAGGCCACGGTGATCAGCGGCTTGCCGAGCTTGTACGCCATATATTCGACGAAGCGCGTCTTGCCGCAGCCGGTGGGACCCTTGAGCATCATCGGCATGCGCACGGAGTAGGCGGCTTCGAACAATTCCACCTCGTCGACAACGGGGCGATAGTAGGGTTCCTCGGCGATGCGGTACTGGTCAACGATGTTGCTCATGCGAGGCTCCTTGGTAAGAACGCACATTTGTCCACGAATAACGCGCGAGTCCACATCCGCGCCACTGGTTGCCAAACCCGGTCGGCAAACTACCGACAGCTAGCCAACAAAAAGCCCCCGCCGCGCCTTGTCGCGCGGCGGGGGCCGGATACCGCCTGCCGCCGCGCGACTTAAACTGTCTTGCCGCGATAAATCACCATCGACGCACCTTGTGACTGGCTAAAGTTGTCATAGCCGATCAGGCGCACATGGTTGTCGGGGTTGGCCTTGTGGCAGGCTTCGGCTTCGGCTATCACCACGCTCACATCGGTTTCGCCAAACATCGGCAGCTTCCACATATACCAGTACGAATCCATCAGATACTCGGGTTCGCTGTGCTCGATGGCCGGGTTCCAGCCTTTTTTCACCAAGTACTCGACTTGCTTCCTGATCTGCTCGGCACTCATTGGAGGCAAGTAGGAGAAGGTCTCGAACTTGCGGCTGCCGGGGTCACTCACGCGGCTTTTGTAATCCATCACTTCGTTCATTGCAGTTCCTTTCAAATTGATTTCTGGATCCCGGATCGCGCCCTAGGCACGTCCGGGATGACATTGCGGCAAAGCCGCAATGTCACTTGTGGGCGACGTCCAGCTTGTCCACCGTGTCGAACTCGAACTTGATCTCTTTCCACGTTTCCATGGCAATCTTCAGTTCGGGGCTATGCGCGGCGGCAGAAGCCAGGATGGCCTTGCCTTCTTTTTCGATCGGACGGCCTTCGTTACGTGCCTGTACGCAGGCTTCCAGTGCGACGCGGTTGGCCGCAGCGCCAGCGGCGTTGCCCCAGGGGTGGCCGAGCGTGCCGCCACCAAATTGCAGGCAGGCATCGTCACCGAAGATGGCGACCAGCGCGGGCATATGCCAGACGTGAATACCGCCTGAGGCAACCGGGAACACACCAGGCATGGAGCCGAAGTCCTGGTCGAAGAACAGGCCACGCGCACGGTCTTCCCGAATGAAGCTGTCACGCATGGAGTCAACCCAGCCGAGGGTCGCTTCGCGGTCGCCTTCCAGCTTGCCGACGACGGTACCGGAGTGCAGGTGGTCACCGCCCGACAGACGCAGGCACTTGGCCAGCACGCGGAAGTGAATACCATGGTGAGGGTTGCGGTCAAGCACGGCGTGCATGGCGCGGTGGATGTGCAGCAGCATGCCGTTGTCGCGACACCAGTTCGCAAGGCTCGTATTGGCCGTGAAACCGCCGGTGAGGAAGTCGTGCATGATGATCGGAGCACCCAGTTCTTTGGCGAATTCGGCACGCTTGAACATCTCTTCGACGGTCGGAGCGGTCACGTTCAGGTAGTGACCCTTGCGTTCGCCGGTCTCGCGCTCGGCTTTTTGGCAAGCCTCAACCACGAATTCGAAACGGTTGCGCCAACGCATGAAAGGCTGGCTGTTGACGTTTTCGTCGTCCTTGGTCAGATCCAGGCCACCGCGCAGGCATTCGTAGACCGCGCGACCGTAGTTCTTGGCCGACAGACCCAGCTTGGGCTTGATGGTGCAACCCAACAGCGGGCGGCCGTACTTGTTCAAAATGTCGCGCTCGACCTGAATACCCTGTGGCGGACCACCGCAGGTCTTGACGTAGGCGATCGGGAAACGGACGTCTTCCAGGCGCAGGGCGCGCAGGGCCTTGAAGCCGAACACGTTGCCGACCAGCGAGGTCAGCACGTTGACGATGGAGCCCTCCTCGAAGAGGTCGATCGGGTAAGCGACGAAGGCGTAGAAGCAGGTGTCGTCGCCGGGTAC
>JANMTA010000228.1:0-3381 GCA_031389965.1 Betaproteobacteria bacterium | reverse complement strand
CGTCACGCCGCCGTCCTTCCGTTTCGACATCGAAATCGAGGAAGACCTGATCGAGGAGATCGCTCGCATCTACGGTTACGACAATATTCCGTCGCAGCCGCCGGTGGCGCAGATGTCCATGATGCCGGCTACCGAGCAGAGCCGGACGCCGATGAGTTTGCGTCGCCTGGTGGCCGAGCGCGAGTATCACGAAGTCGTGACCTACAGCTTTGTTGAAGCCGCGTGGGAAGCTGATTTCTCCGCCACCCATGCCAAGGGCGCGGCACCCATCGTGCTTGCCAATCCGATCGCCAGCCAGATGGGTGTCATGCGCTCGACGCTGATCGGTGGCCTGGTCGGAACCCTGGTCGCCAATCGCAAGCGACAGACCGAGCGGGTGCGGATTTTTGAACTGGGGCGCTGTTTTCAACGTGACGTCGCCGCCGGTCCGGTTACCGGTTTTTTCCAGCCCTTGCGTCTGGCGGGTCTGGCGGCCGGTTCGGCTCTCCCCGAACAATGGGGTGCGCCGGGCGGCCGGGTGGATTTCTACGACATCAAGGCCGACGTCGAGGCATTGTTTGCACCGCGCCGTCTGGAGTTCATCAAGGCGGCGCATCCGGCACTGCATCCGGGCCGCTGCGCCGATGTCATGCTCGATGGGCGAAACGTCGGCGTGGTCGGCGAACTGCATCCGCGCTGGGTGCAGAAATACGAGCTCGGCACGGCCCCCGTAGTCTTTGAACTCGAATTGACCGAGGTGCTGGCGACACCTTTCCCGGCCTACCTCAAGGTGTCCCGTTTTCCGGCGGTGGTCCGGGATCTGGCTCTGGTGGTGCCGCAAAGCCAGAATCTGGCGCCGCTGCTGGCGGGCCTGCGCGCGGCCGCACCGGCCATCGTGCGCGATGTGACTTTGTTCGACGTCTACCACGGCAAGGGACTTCGTGAAAGCGAAAAGAGCCTTGCCTTTCGGATAGTTATGCAAGATACTCAACGTACTCTCGAGGATGCGGAAGTGGAGGAGGTGATTGCCGGTTTGCTGGCTGTCGCCACCCGAAGCTTTAATGCGTTCTTGCGGACTTAAATGCAGGCGGAGCTGATATGACATTGACCAAGGCGGAACTCGCCGATCTGTTGTTCGAGAAAGTTGGCCTCAACAAGCGTGAAGCCAAGGACATGGTCGAGGCCTTCTTCGACGAAGTGCGTCTCGCCCTGGAAAAGGGCGACAGCGTCAAACTGTCCGGGTTCGGTAATTTCCAGTTGCGCGAAAAGCCGCAGCGTCCCGGACGCAATCCCAAGACTGGCGAGGAAATCCCGATTACGGCTCGCCGCGTCGTCACCTTCCACGCCAGCCAGAAACTCAAGGCGGCGGTCGAGGCTTTCCCGCGTGGCAACAACCAGCAATAGCCGGGAAGAACTGCCGTCGATTCCGGCCAAGCGCTACTTCACCATCGGTGAAGTCAGCGAGTTGTGCGGCGTCAAACCGCATGTGCTGCGTTACTGGGAGCAGGAATTCACCCAGTTGCGTCCCGTCAAGCGGCGCGGCAACCGCCGCTACTACCAACATCACGAAGTCCTGCTGGTGCGGCGCATCCGCGAACTGCTGTATCAGGAGGGATTCACCATCAGTGGCGCGCGCAATCGCCTTGAGGACGGGCTCGGCAAGATGCATGATGCGCCGGAAACTCCGCTCGGCGGGAGCCAGGCTTCGCTGCGTGCCGAACTTGCTTCGATCATCGAATTCCTGCGCGCTACCTGACGCCGGCCTGCGTAGCGGATTTCCCCGCGCGCAAAGCGATGGCGGCCGTTTCCTTTGTTATAATTCGCGCAGTCGGGGCGTGGCGCAGCCTGGTAGCGCACTTGCATGGGGTGCAAGGGGTCGCGAGTTCGAATCCCGCCGCCCCGACCAGTAATACCAAGGGTTTCCGGTCAATCGCCGGAAACCCTTTTTCCTTGTTGTGCGTATTTCAGGCAAGTGCTCAACAACTCGTTTGGCTATGGATGAATCACGACTGACAATCTGACCGATGACGAATCAAACCAAGTTCTGCTATCACTGTGGTAGCCATCATCCCGTTGACGAGATGCGTCAGATTGAGACCAGGGCTGGCAAGCGCTGGCGCTGTATTCGCAGTATCCAGGCCACGCACAAGACTGCCGAGGCACGCGATGCTTTCGGTCGCGAGGTCTCCGCGATGAATACGGCAGAAGCCAAGAGCCACGCCCGGCGGCTGAACGAACTTCGTCAGGACAAGTGAATCGCCGCCGCTACGGCAACTTGTGCATGGGTGATCCCCTTGCATGGAACCAGTTCAAGGTAATTTGGGAAGTCGAAACAAGAGGGCATTCCTTGTCAATTTCGGGATTACAGGGCGGCTATCCCGGGCGCAGGATGATAAAAAATCCAGCCTCAAAAGGAAGCCCCCATGCGCATCGAATCCGTCGAACTGGTTGCACTGCCCAACGCCCCGGCCTGGCAGGAGAAAGTTTACCGGGCCCGTATGGATACCGGTGAGGCCATGGACCTGTTCCAGCAGCACTGGGATGTCCCTTTACCGCCGGAAAGCCTGGTCGGACTGACGGTCGAAGAGGCGCGGAAAAAGCGCAATGAACGGATGTTTGCCATCGCTTCGGGTAACCACTGAGCGGAACCGTTTCCTGTCCGGGGGTCAGCCGGGCTGCTTGAACGGCAGGCGGGTCGCGGTTTCCGCCTCGTAGTCCTGCATGGCGGAGTCTTCCCGCGCGATGAAGTCTGCCACGGCGCGGCGCATGCCCGGGTGGGCGATCCAGAACGCCGACCAGGTGGGCACCGGCTCGAAGCCGCGAGCCAGTTTGTGTTCCCCTTGCGCGCCGGGCTCGAAGGCTTTCAGGCCGTGGCGGATGCAGTACTCGATTCCCTGGTAGTAGCAAAGCTCAAAGTGCAGCCCAGGCATGTCGACCGACGTGCCCCAATGGCGGCCGTAGAGTGTTTGTCCGTCGCGGTAGCAGATGGCTGAAGCAACCGGGGTTTCATCCATGAAGGCGATGAACACTACAAGCCGCCGTGCCAGCAGGGCGCCGGCTTCGATGAAGAACTCGACGGGAAATGCCGGGTGATTGCCGTAGCGGGCAAAGGTATCGCGATACTGGCCGTGGATCACCCGCCAAAGACCGGCACCAATCCCGTCGCCATGCCGGGCTTCCAGCCGCAGGCCGGATTCGGCAACGGCGCGGCGTTCGCGCTTGAGCTTCTTGCGCTTGTCGGCGGTGAAACCCGCGAGAAAATCGTCGAAGTCGCGGTATTCCCGGTTGAACCAGTGGAACTGCACGCCGCGCCGCATCAGGAGACCGGCCGTTGCCAGCCGGGCGCGGTCTGCTTCCTCGACAAACAGGCATTGCCAGGAGGATGCGCCGAGCTGCCGGGTG
>JANMTA010000203.1:0-5457 GCA_031389965.1 Betaproteobacteria bacterium | reverse complement strand
TTCCAGTATTCGCCTCAAGAGGCGCAGATTTCAGAATCGCTGCAGTAATCAAAATCCAAGAGGAACTGGCATGACGCGGAAAAATTCCATGAAACTGATCCCGGCACTGATGCTGCTGGGCTTTGCCGGCGCGGCCAGCGCGGCGGGCTTCGCGATCCAGAACCAGACCGGCTCGGGCACCGGCAACGCCTTTGCCGGTGCTGCAGCGACCGCCGAAGATGCCGGCACGATCCATTTCAACCCGGCGGGCATGACCAATCTGCCCAAGGGCCACAACATTTCCCTGTCCGGCACGCTGCTCAACCGCAAGATCGAGTTCAATAACAGGGGGTCGACGCCAAGTGCGGGTTTCCCGCTCCTGACCGGCGACGGCGGCGATGCCGGCGGCACGGCGCTGCTGCCGGCCGGTTACTGGGCCTACGGCATAGCCCCCAACCTGAACATCGGCATCGGCGTCGGGCCGACGTTCGGCAACAAGACCGAGTACGGGGACAACTTCGTCGGACGCAGTGCCGGCTTCTTCTTCGAAATGGAACAGATCAACATCAACCCGTCGATCGCCTACAAGCTGAACGACATGGTGTCGATCGGCGGCGGCATCAATTTTGCGTTCAACGACTCCACATTCAAGCAGGGTGTTCCTGCTGCAGGTCTTGGTGGGCCAGGCAACTTTCTCAAAGTAACGGTTGACGATTGGGCGGTTGGCTACAACCTGGGCGCGAACTTCCATCTGTCGAAGGCAACGCGGATCGGCCTGGCCTACCGCTCCGAACTTGAGTTCGACCTGGAAGGCGAGCAGAGATTCAATCCTCCGGTTGGCCCCTTGGTCAACCAGGACGTCAAGGCCAAGCTGAAGACGCCTGCGAATTTCTCCCTGGCGGCTTCGCACAAGGCCAACGACAAGCTGGAACTTCTGGCCGACGTGACCTGGACCGACTGGAGCGTGGTCAAGTCGCTGGATCTGAAGAACAAGCAGTCCGGCAGGCTATTGAATACCTTGTCCTACAACTTCGACGACAGCTATCGTGTCGGCCTCGGAGCGAATTACCAGTACAACGAACAGGTGAAGACGCGTTTCGGCATCGCCTATGACAAAACCCCAGTACAGCGCAATCAGGACCGCACGATGACGCTGCCGGATTCCGACCGCTACTGGCTGGCATTCGGCGTCAAGTATTCCCTGTCCAAAATCTCCTCGATCGATGTCGGCTACGCGCATATCTTCTTCGACGACGCGAAGACGGCACGAGCGGTAAACTTTCCGACGGTTCCTCCGGGGGTAACTACGCGTCAGACCATCCGCGGCGACTTCGACACCGCCGCCGACTACCTCTCGATGCAGTACAACCACACTTTTTAAGGGGCTTCAGCCCAAAATCAACGGCGCCCGCGGGCGCCGTTTTTTTATGCCCGTACCGGGCGCGAAGGGCATCCCTTGGTGGAACGTGCCCGCACCGGAGAAGTAGATGAAACGACCGGGAATCTGTAAGTACCGGGTAGCGTACGACGCTTGCGAAACCGCACCCTGTGTGCGGTCGCATCAGCCGTCCGCGCGGGCTCCGGACTACTTCGTCGACAGACCGAGAATCCAGTCGACCAGCTTCTTCGCATCGGCCTCGGAAATGGCCACGCCGTTGGGCGGCATCGCGACGCCGCTCGACTCTTCCTTCCAGTGCCGGTTATAGACCGAAGTGCCACCCATGATGGCCGTGGTCAGATTCTTCTTCGCGTTCTTGTCGCCCTTGTAGCGCGCCGCGACCGCCTTCCAGGGCGGCCCCACCGGCTTGAGGCCATCGGGACCCTTCGCGTCCAGTTCGATCGCATGGCAGATGAAGCAGCCCGACTTGGTTGCCAGTTGGCGTGCCGCCTCGTCGTGCTTGGCATCGGCAAAGGCGGGACTGCTGGCGAGCGCTGCGACGAACAGCAAGGGCAGATGGATTGCGGTCATGCGTTTCATACCAACTCCTCAACGAGTAAATAGTTTAATAATCCCACCGGAAGCGCTTTGCCGTCCAGGTGCGTCGCTACCGTGTGCACTAGCCGCCGGCCACGGGCGGCCAGATGGCGAGCGTGTTGCCTTTCACAAGTATACGCGAGCCGCGCTCTGCCGACGCGACGAAGCTACCGTCGATCAGCACGAGGTGGCAAAGTTTTTGCGGCAGAGCGAAGCGTTCAATGATCTGCTGTACGGTCGTTCCTGCGTCCAGTTCCAGCGTCAGTGAATTGGTGGTTTTCGCCGCCTCCGGCAGGTAGTCCTGCAATGTCGCAAAGAGCTTGAGTTCCACCTTCATGCGTTTTGCCTTCTTCCCTCAGCCAAATCCTTCCTACGCAGCCTTCTGGCCGCCCGCGAGATAAGCCGCCATGAATCCATTGGGGTCCTTCATCAGCGCATCCTTCCACGGACCGAGCCGGGTGCGGGTCTGGATCAGGCCACGCAGCACGCCGACATGGTCGGTATGCCCGATGGATGTTGCCCCGATCAGGACGTCCGCCTTGAACTGCAGCGAGATATAGCGCCCATTGGCTTCGTCCGCGAACTCGACACCGGAGCCGCCATTTTCCGGAGTTTCGCCCCACCACTGGCCGAAGGAAGTCGAAATCAGGCCCAGGGTATCGAGTACGTTGATTGCCAGGACTCCCTTCGATTGCGCTTCGCCGCCCGCCATGTTGAGCGCGGCCACGCGCGCCTGGTCGGCGGCATTGGGCTGGATGGCGGAAACCGACGGGGCGCCGGTGAACAGGTCCGGCGCTTCGGCGACATCGCCCGCGGCGTAGATGCCGGCCACCGATGTCTGCATGCGCTGGTCGACCAGGATGCCCTTGCCGACCTTGACGCCGGTATTGTCGAGAAAGCCGACGTTCGGCGCCACGCCCGCCGCCACGATCACCAGATCGCAGGCAATCTCTTCGCCGTCGAAAAGCGTCACCGCCAGACCGCTTTCCGCAGCCTTGGCGCCAACCCCGATGGCCTGCGCGAGACGCGCGAGAAGCCCCGGATTGGAAGCTATCGGCGCAATGCTCTGCACGCCCTTGCCGGTCAGGACGCGGACTCCCTTCTGTTCGACCCAATGCTTGATCATGCCGCCAGCCTTCGGCGTCATCATGCGCGGCACCATTCGGTCGCCCATCTCGACCACGGTCAGTTCGACGCCGCGCGCGGCGAGGGCTTCCATGATGATGCAACCGATGAAACCGGCACCGAGTTGCAGCACACGGGTGCCAGGCTTGGCAAGATTGGCGATAGCCCGTGCATCGGCCAGTGTCCAGCAGGTCTGCACCTGTGGCAGATCCATTCCGGGAATCGGGGGCCGCACGGGGTGCGAGCCGCTGGCGATCAGCAGCCGGTCATAACTTTCGACATTGCCATCGGCAAGGTGCAGCTTGCGCTGAGCGCTATCCACTGCAGTCACCCTGGCCTGCAACTCGCGGATGCCCAGACTGGCGAAATGCCCTTCCGTCTTGCGCAGATAGGTTCCGCTTTCGTTAATATTGCCTTCGAGCAGATAGGGGATGGCCATACGCGAATAGGCGGGTTCCGGCTCGGCCCCAATCAGCACAATCTCGGCAGCGGCATCTGCCTTGCGCAGCGTTTCTGCAGCAACTACACCCGCTGGCCCGTTGCCGATGATGACGTGTTTCATGGGGGTATCCTCAAAACGATCAGGGGACCGGCAACGCCGATCCCCTGAGGGGTAGTGCAAGAATTACAGGCCGAGCCGGGCCAGGGTTTCCTTGGTCGGCACGCCTTCCGGGGTCCAGCCGCGGACCTTGTAGTACTCCGGCCGCATCTTGTCGATGCCATTCACCAGGCCCTTGGCCGGACCGGTCTTGGCCGGCTCGTTCTTCAGGCGCGGCGGCAGGTCGTCGTCCTTGGCGGTGAAACCGGCGGCATTGTTGAACAGGCGCTCCATGTTCCACACGCGCTCGCCCAGCAGCGACAGCTTCTCCATGGTCCAGTCGCCCTCGCAGGCCGCGTCGAGCTGCGGCTGCAGGTCGGCCAGGGTCCAGGCAAAGGTGGTGAACACGCAGACGCCGGCCGAGTCGAACACCGAAGTCGCGTCCTGGAAAGCCTTGACCAGATCGGCCTTGCCTTCGGTGACCAGCGGATCGGTCTTGATCGGGATGCCCAGCACCTCGGACGCCACGGTATAGCCACGCAAATGGCAGGCGCCGCGGTTCGACGTGGCGTAGGCCAGGCCCATGCCCTGGATGCCGCGCGAGTCGTAGGCGGGGAATTCCTGCTTCTTGACGCCCATCGACAGTTCCGGACGGCCGTACTTCTCGCACAGCCGGGCCGAGCCCATGCCGAGTTCCTTGCCAAAGCCGATCCCCTGCGCGGTCATCTGCGCCAGTTCGACCAGGGCCTTGGCCGAGCCGAAGGGGGCTTCGATGCCGATCTGTTCCTTGGTGAGTATCCCGAGGTCGTAGAGTTCCATCGCCGCGGCGACAGTGGCGCCGAAGGTGATCGGGTCGAAGCCGTCTTCGTTGCACAGCACATTCACGTACTGCAATGCTTCGAGGTCGCCGACGCCGTTGGCGGCGCCCAGCGCCCAGGCCGCTTCGTATTCGAGGCCGCCGGAGGCGCCCCAGTATTGCGGCTTATTGACCACGCTGAAGTGGGTTTCGTCGATCCGGGAGATGCGGCCGCAGGCAATCGTGCAGCCGAAGCAGGCGGCGTTGGTCACCAGATGCGTCTTGCCATCGGTGGGCCGCTTTTCGTGCATGGCTTCGCCGGAGATCTTGCGCGCATCCTCGAACTGCACGTCGCGGTGGTTGCGCGTCGGCAGCGCGCCCATTTCGTTGATCACGTTCATCAGCACCTGGGTGCCGTACTTGGGCAGGCCCTGTCCGGTGACGGCGTTGTCGGCCAGCACCTTCTTCGCCGCCTTGGTCGCCGCCATGAAGGCCTTGGGATCCTTGATGGCACCGCCGCTGCCGTTCTTGCCGCGCACGGCGACCGCCTTGAGGTTCTTCGAGCCCATCACGGTGCCGACCCCGGAACGTCCGGCGGCACGATGCAGGTCATTGACGACGCAGGCGAACAGCACGCCGTTTTCGCCGGAGCGGCCGATGCTGGAAACGCGGATCTGCGGGTCCTGGTGGCTGCTCTTGATGATCTCTTCAGTCTGGAACACGGTCTTGCCCCAGAGGTGGGCAGCATCCTTGAGTTCGGCCTTGTCGTCCTCGATCGAGAGGTAGACCGGCTTGGCCGACTTGCCTTCGAAGATGATCATGTCCCAGCCGGCGAACTTGAGTTCGGAACCGAAATAGCCGCCCGAGTTGGAGCAGGCGATGGCGCCGGTCAGCGCACCCTTGGTGACGACCGAGTAGCGCCCGGCGGTGGAGGCGACCGTGCCGGTGAGCGGCCCGGTGGTCATGATCATCTTGTTCTCGGGGGAGAGCGGGTCGACTTTGGGGTCGACTTCTTCGACGAAGTATTTGGTGGCGAGCCCGCGC
>JANMTA010000196.1:0-4587 GCA_031389965.1 Betaproteobacteria bacterium | reverse complement strand
CAAGACGCATGGCGGCGCAGCCATCGGCGGCCTGTTGAGTCCGCATGCCACGCTGGAAGAAATGTATCTGGCGCAGAAACTGCTGCGCGGGCTGGGCAGCGAGAACATCGATTTCCGCCTGCGCCACAGCGATTTCTCCGCTGACGGCACGCGTAAGGGCACTCCCTGGCTGGGAATGAAGATCGCCGATATCAGCCGTCTCGATCGTGTGCTGGTGGTCGGTTCCTTCCTGCGCAAGGATCATCCGCTGCTTGCCCAGCGCTTGCGCCAGTCGGCCAAGAAGGGCGCTCAGATCAGCGTCCTGCACAGTGCCGACGACGACCTGCTGATCAAACTGCAGGCGCGCGCCATTGCCGCGCCCTCGCAACTGCCGGCGGTGCTGGCCCAGGTGGTCAAGGCCGTGTGCCAGATCAAGGGCGTTGCGGCGGACTCCGCGTTCGCCGGAGTCACGGTTTCTGCCGAGGCCCAAGCCATCGCCCAGAGCCTGGCCTCAGGCACCAATACAGGCATCCTGCTCGGCAACTTCGCCCAGCAGCATCCGCAGGCAGCAACGCTGCATGCGCTGGGTGGTCAGTTGGCCGCAGCCCTCGGTGGCGGAATTGGTTTCCTCGGCGAGGCCGCCAACAGTGTCGGCGGCTATGTCGCGAAGGCGGTTCCGGCAGGCGCAGGGCTCAATGCCGCGGCCATGCTGCGCGAACCGCGTCAGGCCTATGTGGTGGTTGGTGCCGAACCGGAACTTGATTGCGCAGACGGTGCCCAGGCGCTGGCCTCGCTGGCCAAGGCGGCGGCCGTGGTCGTACTGAGTTCCTTCAAGTCGCAGGCCATGCTCGATTACGCGGCAGTCCTGCTGCCGGTATCGCCGTTCTCCGAAACCTCCGGCACTTTTGTCAATACCGAAGGTCGGGTGCAGAGTTTCTATGCGGCTGCCAAGCCGCTGGGCGAATCCCGTCCGGCTTGGAAGGTGCTGCGCGTGCTGGGCAACCTGCTCGACCTGAACGGCTTTGACTTCAACAGCAGCGAAGACGTGCGGGCCGAAGTGCTGGGTGGCCAGACTGAGTTCCTTGCGGGGCTGGACAACGGTATCGGTGGCGTGGCACTGAACCTGGCCTCGTCTGCCGGCGGCTTCGAACGCGTCACCGACGTGCCAATCCACTTTGCCGATCCGCTGGTACGGCGTTCGCTGCCGCTGCAGCAGGCAGCCGATTCCGCTGCCCCCACCGCACGCATGAATGCCGTGACGCTAGCGAAGCTTGGTGTTGCTGCAGATGACAAGGTGAAAGTCGGCGCCGGCGCTACGGTGATTCTTGCCGCGCAACTTGAAGCCGGTCTGCCAGATGGCGTGGTGCGTGTCGCCGCGGCGCATGCGGCGACGCAGGCGCTCGGTCCGATGTCCGGCGTCCTGAGCGTGGAGAAGGCGTGATGGAAGCCACTGTCCTCAACCTGCTCGCATCCGTCCTCGGCCCGCTGTGGGCGCCGCTGTGGAGCCTGATCAAGCCGGTATGGCCGCTGATCTGGACCCTGGCCAAGATCGTTCTGATCATGGTGCCGCTGTTGTTGTCGGTGGCCTACCTGACGTTCTGGGAGCGCAAGGTCATCGGCTGGATGCAGGTTCGCATCGGTCCCAATCGCGTGGGTCCGTGGGGTCTGTTGCAGCCTATCGCCGACGGTCTGAAACTGTTCTTCAAGGAAGTGCTGTTCCCGACGGCGGCGGACAAGAAACTCTTCGTGCTCGGCCCGATCATGGCCATCGCACCGGCACTGGTGCTCTGGGCGGTGATTCCGTTCTCGCCGGGCTGGGTGCTGGCCAACGTCGACGCCGGCGTGTTGTATCTGCTGGCTGTCGGGTCGATCGGCGTCTATGGCATCATCATCGCCGGCTGGGCCTCGAATTCGAAATACCCGTTCTTTGGCGCCATGCGCGCATCGGCACAGATGATTTCCTACGAGATATCGATGGGTCTCGCGCTGATCACCGTGCTGATGGTATCGAGCAGCCTCAACCTGACGGAAATCGTCAGCGCTCAGGACCGCGGGCGCTTTGCCGGAATGGGTCTCGGCTTCCTTTCATGGAACTGGCTGCCGCTGCTGCCGATGTTCGCCGTCTACCTGATTTCCGGTGTGGCGGAAACCAACCGCGCGCCGTTCGACGTGGTCGAAGGCGAATCGGAAATCGTTGCCGGCCACATGGTTGAATATTCGGGCATGGCCTTCGCGATGTTCTTCCTCGCCGAATACGCCAACATGATCCTGGTCTCGGCGATGACCTCGATCTTTTTCCTCGGCGGCTGGCTGTCCCCGGTCGGCTTCATTCCGGATGGCTTCCACTGGATGGCAGCGAAAATGGCCGCGATCCTGTTCTTCTTCCTCTGGATCCGCGCTACCTTCCCGCGCTATCGCTATGACCAGCTCATGCGTCTGGGCTGGAAGGTGTTCGTGCCACTGACGCTGGTCTGGATTCTGGTGGTCGGCGTCTGGATGATGTCGCCGCTGACCATCTGGAAATAGGACGAGGAGAGAACACCATGGGTGCAAAAGATTTCATAGGCAGCCTGTTCCTCAAGGAACTGTTCAAGGGCATGGCGGTGACCGGCCGCTACATGTTCGCGCGCAAGATCACCATCCAGTATCCGGAAGAGAAGACCCCGCAAGGCAACCGTTTCCGCGGCCTCCACGCGCTACGCCGCTATCCCAATGGCGAAGAACGCTGCATTGCCTGCAAGCTTTGCGAGGCAGTTTGTCCGGCACTGGCGATTACCATCGAAGCCGCGGAGCGGGTCGACGCGAACGGCCAAACCTCGCGCCGCACGACACGCTACGACATCGATCTGACCAAGTGCATTTTCTGCGGTTTCTGTGAAGAGGCCTGCCCGGTCGACGCGATCGTGCAGACCCGCATTTTCGAATACCACGGCGAGGCGCGTGGCGACCTCTATTACACCAAGCAGATGCTGCTGGCCGTGGGTGACAAGAACGAGGCGCAGATTGCCGCCGATCGGGCACAGGACGCCCCTTACCGCTAATGCGACGCTGACCAAGCCATGGAATTCAAGACCATTCTTTTCTACATTTTCTCCACCGTGACGGTGCTGGCCGCGCTGCGCGTGATCACTGCGCGCAATCCGGTGCATGCCGCCCTGTTCCTGGTGCTGGCCTTCTTCAACGTTGCCGGACTGTGGATGTTGCTGCAGGCCGAGTTTCTTGCGCTCGTGCTGATCATGGTCTACGTCGGTGCCGTGATGGTGCTGTTCCTTTTCGTGGTGATGATGCTCGACATCAACATCGAGCAGGTGCGGCAGGGATTCTGGAAGAATCTGCCGCTGGGCGCGCTGGTCGGCGGCTTGATGGTGGGCGAGATGGCGATGGTGCTCTCGGGCCGCTACTTTGGCCTGGCCAACCTGCCACAGCAGAACCTTCCGGCGAACTACAGCAATACCAAGGAACTGGCACGGGTGCTGTATACCGACTACGCCTATCCCTTCGAAATCGCCTCGGTGATCCTGCTGGTAGCCATCATCGTCGCCGTCATGCTGACCCTGCGCCGGCGCAAGGACAACAAGGCCATGCATCCGGCCGATCAGATCGCCGTCAAGAGCAAGGACCGCATGCGCCTGGTCAAGATGGCGCCGGAAGTCGAGCTTCCCGCGCCGGCAAACAAAGGGGAGCAGGCATGATCTCGCTTTCACACTACCTGATCCTGGCCGCGATCCTGTTTGCCATCAGCATTGTCGGCATCTTCCTCAACCGGAAGAACCTGATTGTGCTGTTGATGGCCATCGAATTGATGCTGCTGGCGGTGAATCTCAATTTTGTCGCCTTTTCGCACTATCTCAACGACCTCTCCGGCCAGCTCTTCGTGTTCTTCATCCTGGTCGTGGCTGCCGCAGAATCCGCTATCGGCCTCGCCATCCTGGTGGTGCTGTTCCGCAATCTGTCTTCCATCGATGTCGAGGATCTCGACACCCTGAAGGGCTAGAGGGCATATGGGCATGAAGACACTTTATCTACTCGTTCCATTGGCCCCGCTGGCCGGCGCCATCCTCGCCGGATTCTTCGGCAGCAGCATCGGCCGCGCCGGCGCGCATACCGTTACCTCGCTCGGCGTCGCGATCTCCTTCATCCTCTCGGTGATCATCTTCCAGGACGTTCAGGCCGGCCACATTTTCAATGGCGCCGTCTACACCTGGATGGAATCGGGCGGGCTCAAGCTCGAAGTCGGCTTCCTGATCGACCAGCTGACCGTGCTGATGATGATGGTGGTGACCTTCGTCTCGCTGATGGTGCACATCTACACCATCGGTTACATGGCGCACGACGAAGACAACTGGCCCGCCGACAGCAAGGCCGGCACCAACAGCTACCAGCGTTTCTTCAGCTACATCTCGCTGTTCACCTTCTCGATGCTGATGCTGGTGATGAGCAACAATTTCATCCAGCTCTTCTTCGGCTGGGAGGCGGTGGGTCTGGTCTCCTACCTGCTGATCGGCTTCTGGTCGGTACGCCCGACCGCGATCTACGCCAACCTCAAGGCCTTCCTGGTCAACCGCGTCGGCGACTTCGGTTTCCTGCTCGGCATCGCCTTGATCGCTG
>JANMTA010000152.1:0-3127 GCA_031389965.1 Betaproteobacteria bacterium | reverse complement strand
GTATTGAGGTCTTCATAGGAATATTCCTTCAGGGTTGAATTTCGTAATGCCAACATTCCTGGCGACTGCCAATCGCCAAGGCTTGCGCCATCGGCCCCGGTTCTCAATGACGGAGTCCGTATGGCCAATTGCGCGAACGTCTCTTTTAGATGCAAGTTCGATCACGGTCTGTACGCTGCCGCACAAGGCGGTTCCATGGCTTGTTGTCGCGCCCGGCGCGGGGCATTGGTGCGAGTGTTCATGTCGGTGCCGGGAGTCCGCTTCGTTCACGGCTATGCCTTAGCGGATACCTGCTCTTTTCTGTTCGGCGCGCACATGGGCCGTGATGTGCGCCACGTCATCGGGCGTAACCTGGGGCAGCGGCGCCATGTCGCCAAACTGCCAGTGATGGGCGCGCACGCCGTTCTTGACCGCGAGTTGAAACGCGATGTCGGCGTGGTGCGACGGCTCGTAGATACGATGCAGGAGCGGCGGTCCCTTGTCCGACCCTTGCAGCGCAACGCCGTGGCACGAAGCGCAGTGCGTTCCGAATAGCTTCTTGCCGACTGCTGGATTGGGCATCAGGCCGGGACTGGGCTTGGGCACCTGCCAGCCCTGGGCCTGTACCAACTGGCTGGGCAGGCTGAAGGCCGCGATCAGTCCTGCCACGCGCAATCGCCTACGAATTCTCGCCATTGCTCCCTCCTGTCTTGCCGTGTCCGCCATGCCCGCCGTGACCGAAGAAATGCATCAGTGGGCACAGCAGAAGCAACAGATAGACCCATCTTCCGGTCAGATGCTCCCAATGCTCACGAATCACGAAGAAAAGCACGACGACTGCGATCATGGCAATGACGACACCCCCTCGGGATCGATACCATGGCTCGGGATGGTGATGGCTGGTTTCTGGATTCATGATTTGCTTTCTCGATTTTGATTACTGCCGGGAGGCGGTGCCGAACAGCAGGCCGTGGGTTTCACCGTGGCGTGTGCCTTGGCGTTTTCCTCGCGCCAGGCGTGGAACTCCGTCCGCCAACGGCGGAAAGCACTCCGTAGGTTCCGGACAAGGTCAGTGGGAGTGCCCACCGCTTGACCCGCTGCTGGAACCACTGCCGGAATAACCTCCGCTGGTGACGCAGCCACCCAGCAATACCGCGAAAACTGCTGCTGCAACAATCCACATCTTCTTCGACATTACCTTCTCCTTGCGTTGAGAAAAAACTGGTTTAGCGCTTGGCCTTGATCGCCTGATGACCTTCAATCGAAACGAACTTGATATTCCTTTCCCGACTGGTCCTGACAGATGCCTTGAGGTGGCTTGCCCGCTCCCCATGTCAGGCGACACGACAATTCGGCCCCGTCCTGCGCTCTTGGTACGGGCGCTGCCGAATAGACTTCATGGCTCTTGTCGTGCCCGGCGAAGATTCGATCCCAATGCTTGGGATCGGTGCCCTTGTAGCGACGTTGAAGTTCGGCCAGGTTGGTAAGACGATGGACCTCGAACCCCTCCGCCACGTAACGCCGCTCCCTTGTCACCAGGGTCAGACGTGGCGTGCTCTCATGCACGAATTCTCCGCTGATCAAATCCGGCGAAGAGTCTTGCCGCAAGGGGTGCAAATGTGGCGCGCAGCCGCCGAGAACAACAGCGACACTGGCAAGTGCGATTCCAAGCTTGAACATGATGAATTCTGATGTAGTTTCCGGCGGGTCAGGTCGCGCAAGCAATTCAGCTTTCCATGCCGCGCTTCAGCCGCCACTGCTTGACCAGCGCATAAATCGCCGGAATCACGGCCAGCGTAAGCACTGTCGAGGAAATCATGCCGCCGACCATCGGCGCCGCGATGCGGCTCATGACTTCCGAGCCGGTACCGGTGCCCCACATAATCGGCAGCAGGCCGGCCATGATCGCCACCACGGTCATCATCTTCGGCCGCACGCGTTCTACGGCGCCTTCCATCACTGCCGCATACAGGTCCTCAGCGCCCGGTTGCCGTCCCGCCAGCGCCGACTTCTTCTTCTCCGCTTCCCAGGCGTGGTCGAGGTAGATCAGCATCACCACGCCAGTCTCGGCCGCCACGCCGGCCAGCGCGATGAAGCCGACCGCCACCGCGACCGAGAGGTTGTAATTCAGCAACCACATCAGCCAGACCCCGCCGACCAGCGCAAACGGCACCGAGAGCATGACGATGAAGGTTTCGGTGAGGCGTCGGAAGTTGAGATAGAGCAGGAGGAAGATCGACAGCAGGGTCACCGGAATGACCAGCTTCATTTTCTCGATGGCGCGTTCCATGTACTCGAACTGGCCGCTCCATGTGACGTAATAGCCGGGGGGGAACTTGACCTTTTCTGCCACCGCGCGCTTCGCGTCGGCGACATAGCCGCCGATGTCACGGTCGCGGATGTCGACGAAGATGTAGGCGGAGAGCAAGGCATTCTCGGTGCGAATGCCCGGCGCGCCCTTGGCGATCTCGACCTTTGCCACCTGCCCGAGCGGGATCATGGCACCGTCCATGGTCGGCACCAGCACCTCGCGCGCGATCTGCTGCGGATCGGCACGCAATTCGCGCGGGTAACGCACGGTGACGCCGAAGCGTTCGCGACCTTCGACGGTGGTGGTCACCATCTCGCCGCCCAGCGCGGTGCCGATCACGTCCTGCAGGTCGCCCACGGCCAGCCCGTAGCGGGCCAGCTGCTCGCGGTCCGGCGTGATGTTGAGGTAGAAGCCGCCGGTGATGCGTTCGGCAAAGGCGCTGGTTGTGCCGGGCACGGTCTTGACCACCGCCTCGATCTCCCTGGCCAGCTTTTCCATCTCGCCGAGGTCCTTGCCGAAGACCTTGATGCCGATCGGGGTGCGGATGCCGGTGGACAGCATGTCGATGCGGGCCTTGATCGGCATGGTCCAGGAGTTGGCGACACCGGGAAACTGCAGTGCCTTGTCGAGTTCGGCGATCAGCTTGTCGGTGCTCATGCCGAGCCGCCATTCGGATTCGGGCTTCAAGTTGATCACGGTCTCGAACATCTCGGTCGGCGCCGGGTCGGTCGCGGTATTGGCGCGGCCGGCCTTGCCGTACACCGAGGCCACCTCGGGAAAGCTCTTGATGATCTTGTTCTGCGTCTGCAACAACTCGGCGGCCTTGGTGATCGACAT
>JANMTA010000149.1:0-2729 GCA_031389965.1 Betaproteobacteria bacterium | reverse complement strand
TGCTGGTCAGCACCTTGTCACGGTTGCCGTGCACCTTGTGACAGGTATCGCAGGCCACATCAGCCGCTTCGTGCTGGCTGCCGGCCCACAGTGTGCGCTTGGCATCCTTGCCGTGGCAGCTCTGGCAAACCTGGCTGCGTTCGTTCGCCGCCAGGGTGGTCAGCTTGCCTACAACCTTGCCGAACGTGATGTCAGGTTTGGGCAGATCTTTGACTCCGGCCGGCTTGTGCGCATGGGCTTCGCTGATGCCATGGCAACTGATGCAGTCGGGCGCGCGCTTGTCGGCGACAAAGCCGTGGGTGGACCGGCTCATGTCGGTCAAGTCTTCTGAGTCGTGACAGGTCACGCAGAACGCCGACTTTTCCGCGTCAGTGGCGCCCCAGGCGGACCCCAGCAGCCCGAAAAGACACAGGCCTACAACGGCGATTGCACTTTTGATTTGCATCCCAAATCCCTCCAGAACAGATACCGTCCCGCGGCGCCGGGCCACAAGCCCGGCGGGCAGGAAAAACTGGAGGACCCGTGACGGTGCTCCTGGACGCATGAACCGCCCCACGACTACTTCTGGCCGTGGACGATGTCCACGCCCTTGAAGACGCCGCTTGCGTGGCATTCGTCACATGTCTCGCGTGGCAAGCCAGCGACCTCGCGTTGGGTCTTGTCACCAAACACTGCCCCGCCGAAGCTGGTGACATGGCCCATCGCTTTGGCGGAATCGTGGCACGCCGTGCAGGTGGCGGCCTTGGGCGAGATCACCTTCCAGAGGTTCGGATCGGTCACGCCAGCGTCTTTCTTGATGACGGTGCCCAGCGTCCCGCTGTCGCTCTTGTAGGAGTTGTCGACGTGGCAGGCGTTGCAGTTGAAACCGATAACTCCGGAGCCCGCTTCTGGCGGCCAATAGACCTCGGCGGAGAAGTTATTGACGCCTGAAGCCAACGTCAGGAGGGGGTTGCACGCGGCCTTGGCCTCAGCACTGATGTTGGCCGGGTTGCAGAATGCCCCGACCACCGCGTTACTGCGGGTGAAGGGATAAAAGCGCTTGGAGTTGCCGTGGATGCCGTGAATCATGCGCTTGAACTGGAACGACTCGTTGAAGTCCAGGCCGTTGGTCATCTTGCTCGTTGAACCCATCCGGTTCGGGTCGTGGCAGACGACACAGGCTTCGACCGTGTTGCGGGCGCCACCGTGGAAGGCGTTGTCCAGCGTATTCGATCCTGAGCCGGTGCCCAGAAGGCTGTGGCAGGCGTTGCATTTCTCGTTGGAGACAATGACGCGGCGCGGTTGCAAAGTGCCGCTGAGCGCCACGTCTTTGAAGCTGTGCAGCGCGCCAGTGTTCACCAACACCTTAGGCACCACTTCGGGTCGCGGATCAGTGGCGGCCTTGACTTCCAGCTTGGCTTCCTTGATTTGCCCGTAGCTCACGACGCGCGCTGTGCCGGCGGCAACGTGGGTCGCAGAATCGACCGGAAGCGCCGGAAGCTCCAACATGTAGCGGTTGCCGCCGAGATTGGTGCCCTTGTAGGCCGCCTCACTGACGCCACTCCCGGCGGAGAACTCGGTCACCGCCGTCAACTGGCCCACCATGCTTTGGTAGGCCAGGACAAAACGCAGGCTGCCAAACTTCGTCAGGTTGCCGCAGATATTGGGCGCCGCTGCAGTGCAGTCTGGCGTCACCAGGTTGTAGGTCGCATTGCCATTGGTCGGATCCGACAGGAAGTACGTCACCGCGACCCGGCGCGTGCTGGCGTTGTACGTGGCACTCTCGATGTTCATCTTGTACTTGGCCGCGTTCTCCTCAATCTGATTCCAGTGAACCCGCTCGGGCGAGACATTGGAGCCCGCGCTGTGGCAACCGGCGCACAACTGGTTTGTCAGCGCGGTGGCTTGCGCTCCGGCGCCGATGACCGCGCCGGCGAAGACCTTGTGGCTCGCTTCCCATGATGACCCGAGATCGCTGACACCGTTGGCGCCTGGAGCGCCGCTGGCGTGGCAGGTCAAGCAGGCTTCCTTGCTAGGCTTGCTCTTCCAATTGTCGCCCTGTGGCGTCTTGGGGTTGTCGCCCGAGTGGCATTTGGTGCAGTTGCGCAGGTCTTGCGGGAAGCCGACCTTGGAGAAGTCGAACTCGGCGCTACCGTAGCCCCATATCTTGTAGACCTCGCCGCCTGTGGTGAGTTTGCTCTTGAGCAGGCTGCCAGCGTGGATCTTGTGAACCATGGTGACCATGGTGAGGCTGTTGCCGCTGTTGGCGTCGGTGGTGCTCGGGTTATGGCACATCACACAAAACTGCGTATCGACGCGTCCGCCGCCGTGAATAGCCAACTTCTCATGGCAGCTGTTGCACGATGCGACGTCGGTCATCTTGCGCGTCTTGGCCGGATCGGTGACGGGCACCGAGTTGCCGTTGGCATCGATGGTGAAGTCAAAATAGGGGTTGACCCGCATCGTCTCACCGGCGGCATTCTTGTAGCTCAACTGGACGGCGACGCGATGGGTCAGCGTGGGCTCGAAGACCACGCCGTTGGTTTTGGTCGCGTCCTTGATATTGGTCTTGAAGGTATAGGTGTAGTAACCCGCGGGGTTGTACACCAGCTGGGCCGGCAACTGGGCTGCCAGCAGTTCGGCGGCGCTCAGTTTGCCATCGGACGTGGCTTGCTTGGCCGTGGGCAGAACCGGTGTTCCGCCTGGCCCGGAGCCAATGTTGTTGGGCGCTGCAGCGGTTGACTCGGTGC
>JANMTA010000078.1:0-2206 GCA_031389965.1 Betaproteobacteria bacterium | reverse complement strand
GCCCAGTTGCTGACCCAGGCCGGCAGCGAGGCGAAGCTGCTTCCGACTAGATTGCTGTACACCTCGTACTTGGCCAGGATCCCCAAGGCCGGCGCCGTGAAGTAGAGCAGGAAAATGAAGAACAGGCCCCAGAACACCGAGACGCGCGCCTCATGCACCGAAGGCGTGGTGTAGTAGCGCATCAGGATGTGCGGCAGGGCCGCGGTTCCGATCATCAGACACGCAATCAGGGCGAGGAAGTTCTTCTTCGCGATGCCGCGGTTCTTCTCGATCTCTTCCGGCGTCTTGCCACCGACGGCAAAGGCTTCGGCGTGGGCCTTGACCGGCGCGGCGCGAGCGCCGACACCCTTCTCGGCGGTCCAAACCTTCTTGGCGGCGGCGGCATCTGCGGGGAAGTCCTTGACGGCTTTCTCCGCGCCTTCGATGGCCTTCGGCTCAGGGTTCGCCTCAGCCTTCAGTGCAGCGACCTTATCCACCAGCTTCTGCTTTTCGGCAGCGAGGAATGCCGGGCCGTCCTTCTCCAGGCCCGCCAGCTTCGCCGTTGCAGCAGCTGCACGATCACGGAATATGGCGCGCACCGACTCTTCCTTGGCGCCCTTGGGCGTGGTCTTGTCGTTGAATTCCTTTTCCATCGCCGCAATCTTCGGCATCGAATGCGTGTAGGCGACGATCTGCGGGATCGGGATGCCGGTATGCTTCACCGACAGCCACACCACCGGGATCATGTAGGCCACGATCAGGATGATGTACTGCGCCACCTGGGTCCAGGTCACCGCCTTCATGCCGCCGAGGAAGGAACACACCAGGATGCCGGCCAGACCGACGAAGACGCCGACCTGGAACTCGAGGCCGGTGAAGCGCGAGGTGATGAGGCCGACGCCGTAAATCTGCGCAATCACGTAAGTGAAGGAACAGGTGACCGCGGCACAGACGCCGATGAAACGCGGTGTGTGACCACCATAACGCGCACCGAGGAAGTCCGGAATCGTGAACTGACCGAACTTGCGCAGGTAGGGCGCCAGGAAAATCGCCACCAGGCAGTAGCCCCCGGTCCAGCCCAGCACGAAGGCGAGGCCGTCATAACCGGACAGATATAGCGTGCCGGCCATGCCGATGAAGCTGGCGGCGGACATCCAATCGGCGCCGGTCGCCATGCCGTTGAACAGGGCGGGTACGCGTCGTCCCGCGACGTAGTATTCGCCGATGTCCGCCGTCTTCGACATGAAGCCGATGCCGGCATACAGCGCGATGGTGGCAAACAGGAACAGGTAGCCGAGGATCTTGTTCGGCACGCCCATCTGTTCGAGGATGCCGACGATGATGACGAAGGTAATGAAGCCGCCGGTGTAGAAGGTGTAGTACTTCTTCAGGCTCTGGTAAAACTGCGATTGGGTCTGAATGGCGGCCATTAGTCGAGCTCCCCTTCATGGACGCCGTATTCCTTGTCCAGGTTGTTCATGAAGTAGGCGTAATAGGCGATGATCAAGACGTAGATGATCAAGGAGCCTTGCGCCGACATGTAGAAGCCCAGGGGGCCGATGAAGCTGATCTCGTTCAGTTCGCGGGCAAACCAGCCCATGACGAACGTGGACACGAACCAGATGGCGAGCAGGATGCTACTCACCTTCAGGTTGATGTTCCAGTACTGTTTGTGTTTCTCCGTGAGTTGCATTTAGCACTCCTCCTTTTATGGCCATGCGGCGAACCGGAACAGTCCGCCGTTCCTGAGACGCACCCCGGGATTCCCCTGTGTAACGCGTCTACCGTATTCCCGGAGCAGTACCAAAGGCATAGACCAGCGCCAATTACCCCAAGATGCCTGCATTGTCTGTCAGCTATCCTGACGTGAAGCTTACAGGCCTATGGGAAAGTCGCCGGCGACCGGCCTGGTCGGGCGCGGCGGAATGGGCTCGGCCTCCCGCTGGCGCGTGAAGCTGACACGGAACAGGCTGCCATGGCCGTTGCTGCCCTCCAGCAGGTCGATCCGCGCCTGGTGCAGTTCGGCAATCTCGGCGGCGATCGGCAGGCCCAGACCGCTGCCCTCGGCGTCGGTGCCGAGCACGCGGTAGAAGCGCTCGAACACACCGGTGCGTTCTTCCGCCGGGATGCCGACGCCGTCGTCCTCGACCTCGATCACCGCCAGGCGTTCGGCACGGGTGCGCACTGTGACATGGCCGCCCGGCGGCGTGTATTTGATTGCGTTGTC
>JANMTA010000067.1:0-8733 GCA_031389965.1 Betaproteobacteria bacterium | reverse complement strand
GACCAGGTTGCGAAAGGTGTGGAGGATGGCGACGATGCCCAATCCGGCCAGCAGAAACACCAGGCCATGCCCCAGGCTCAGGTTGTAGTTCATCGCCCCGAGCAGGATCACGCCCAAGGCAGTGGCATAGGCCAGCCCGGCCCGCGTCGGCAGGACATAGACGCGGCGCTGGGTGAGGACGATCGGCGCCGGCTCCGGCGGGCGCACACGCAGCGCCCAGCGGACGAATGTTTCGTGCAGCCGGTGGCGCCGTGTGCCCAGCATCGTCAGGGTAGCGGGACCGCCTCGATCAGGGCTGCCGCGACGGCTTCCACGTCGGTGCGTGCGGTGTCGTCCGTCGCCTTCAGGCGGTGGCCGATGACGCCGGGCAGCACGGCTTGTATGTCTTCCGGCAACACATGATCACGACCGTCGAGCAGGGCCCAGGCGCGCGCAACCGCAAGCAATGCCAGGCAGGCGCGTGGCGACAAGCCAGCCTGCCATCGCGGCGCCGTGCGAGTGTGGGCGGCCAGCGCCTGCACGTACTCGATCAGGGCGGATGACGCATGTACCGCGCGTACCCGCTCCTGCAACTCGATCAGGCGCTGCGGCGCAATGCGCGGCCCCAGACTGGCGACCATTTGATGGCGGTCGGCGCCGGCGAGCAACTCGCGCTCGGCCGCGGCGTCGGGGTAGCCGAGTTCGATCCTGAGCAGAAAGCGGTCAAGCTGGGATTCGGGCAGCGGGAAGGTGCCGATCTGGTGAGTCGGGTTCTGCGTCGCAATGACAAAAAACGGTTCGGGCAATGCACGGGTTTTCCCCTCGGCCGTGACCTGTCGCTCTTCCATCGCCTCCAGCAAGGCACTTTGCGCCTTGGGTGTGGCACGATTGATCTCGTCGGCCAGTACCACCTGGGTGAAGATCGGTCCCGGATGGAAGTGGAAGGCGCCGCTGCCACGGTCGAAGATCGAAACCCCGAGAATGTCCGCCGGCAGCATGTCGCTGGTGAACTGGATGCGTTGAAAATCAAGGCCGAGCACGCGGGCCAGTACATGCGCCAGGGTGGTCTTGCCGACGCCCGGCAAGTCTTCGATCAGCAGATGGCCGCGCGCCAGCAGGCAGGCCAGCGAAAGGCGGATAGGCCGTTCCTTGCCGAGGATGATGCGGTTGATGTCGGCCAGGATGGCTTCCAGTTCGGGGAGTCGCATGGGGTCGGAGTTTTGCGCGGACTTTGGGGGATAATGTGATTTTGAGCGACATTGTAAGTCATCAGGCAAGACACCCGTCATGACAACTACCGCCTTCATCACCCATCGCGACTGCCTGCAGCACGACATGGGAGCCCATCATCCCGAATGTCCGGACCGTCTTGGCGCCATCAGCGATCGCCTGATTGCCGCCGGCCTTGACGTGTACCTCCAGTTCCACGACGCGCCGCTGGCCGAGGTCGAGCAGTTGCTGCGCGTTCATCCGCGCGACTACATCGATCACGTGCATAACAGCAGCCCGGCGCACGGCATCGTGCATCTTGATCCAGACACGGCGATGTCGCCGGGTACTCTGCAGGCGGCCCTGCGCTCGGCCGGGGCGGGGTGCTACGCGACCGATCTGGTGATGCGCGGCGAAGTGCAGAATGCCTTCTGTGCCGTGCGTCCGCCCGGCCATCACGCCGAGCGCGCGAAGGCGATGGGTTTCTGCTTCTTCAACAACGTCGCTGTGGCTGCTCGGCATGCGCTTGATGCGTGGGGGCTTGCGCGCGTGGCGATCATCGATTTCGACGTGCACCATGGCAACGGCACCGAGGAGATTTTCACCGGTGACCCGCGCGTCCTGATGGCCGGAATTTTCCAGCATCCGTTCTACCCCTATTGCGGAGCCGACAATCCCGCGCCCAACATGTGCAACGTTCCACTACCTGCGGGAACGCGCGGCGAAGACTTCCGTCAGGTGGTGTATGACATATGGCTTCCACGGCTGAGGGAATTCAAGCCGGAAATGATCTTCATCTCGGCGGGCTTCGATGCCCATTACGAAGATGACATGGCCTCGCTCGGTCTGGTCGAATCAGACTATGCCTGGGTCACGGAACAGATCAAGCAGGTGGCCGATGAATTCGGCAAGGGACGCATCGTGTCCCTGCTGGAAGGTGGCTACGTGCTGTCCGCACTGGCTCGCAGCGTGGCCACGCACATCAAGGTGCTGGCTGATTTGTAAGCGGGTTTTGCGGAGTGTGCCGCAACCGGGTCATCAGTTAAAATCACCATTTCCGCTTCCGGCCCCGCCGCCGGATCCCGCATTCAGTTTCGGATACGTTCATGAAGACCATACAGGGTTCCATTCCCGCCATACTTACGCCGATGCAGGACGACGGCTCGCTCGACCTGCCCGGGTTGCGGCGTCTGCTCGACTGGCATGTGAGCGAAGGCACCGACGGCGTCGTCATCGTCGGCACCACGGGCGAATCGCCGACAGTGACCTACGAAGAGCATTGCGCACTGATCGAAACTACGGTGCAACACGTCGCCGGGCGCATCCCGGTGATCGCGGGTACCGGGGCGAACTCGACCGCCGAGGCCATAGAACTGGCAAAGTTTGCGTGCCAGGCGGGCGCCGATGCGCACCTCTCGGTCGTGCCTTACTACAACAAGCCGACCCAGGAAGGGCTCTTCCGCCATTTCAAGGCGATTGCCGAGGCGGTCGATCTGCCGATGATTCTCTACAATGTGCCGGGGCGTACCGTCGCGGATCTGGCGAACGAAACAACGCTGCGCTTGGCGCAGGTTCCTGGCATAGTCGGCATCAAGGATGCCACCGCGAATATTGAGCGTGGTTCCGACCTGCTGAAATGCGCGCCGGCTGGCTTCAGCGTCTACAGCGGCGATGACGCCACGGCCATTGCCTTGATGCTGCTTGGCGGCAAGGGGTCCATCTCGGTCACTGCGAATGTGGCGCCGCGCCTCATGCACCAGATGTGCGTGGCAGCCATTGCCGGCGATCTGGCGACGGCGCGAGAGAAAAATTTCCGTCTGCTGGGCTTGCATCGCAACCTTTTTCACGAAGCCAACCCGATTCCGGTCAAGTGGGCCGCTCAGCAGATGGGCCTGATCGGTGGCGGCATCCGCTTGCCGATGACGCCTTTATCCCCCGAATTTCACGAGCGCCTGCGCCTTGCAATGCTTGACGCCGGCATCACCCTCTGACCGGAAAACTAATACTCAATGAACTGTTCATTTTCAATGCTAACAAGGTCCTCGGCTGTTCTGCTGATCGGTTTGCTCGCCGGATGCAGCGGCAACATCCTCCCGGAATCCAAAAAGATCGAATACAAGTCCGCCGGAAAACTGCCGCCGCTCGAGATTCCTCCCGACCTGACGCAACAAAGTCGCGACGAACGCTATGCGGTGCCGGATGTTTCCTCCAGCAAGGGCTCCGCGACATATTCGGCCTACTCCAGCGAACGCGCCGGGCAGGCGCGCACCACCACGGCGCAGGATCTGCTGCCACAGGTGGACACGATGCGCATAGAGCGATCCGGCACCCAACGCTGGCTGGTCGTCGGCGGCTCTCCGGAAAAGCTCTGGCCGGGGGTCAAGGAGTTCTGGCAGGAACTCGGCTTTCTGGTGAACGTTGAAATTCCTGAAGCCGGGATCATGGAAACCGACTGGGCCGAAAACCGCGCCAAAATACCGCAGGACATCATTCGCAATACCTTGGGCAAAGTCTTTGACAACCTCTATGCGACCGCGGAACGCGACAAGTTTCGTACCCGCCTGGAGAAAGGCGCCGAGCCGAACAGGGTCGAGATCTACATCAGCCATCGCGGCATGTACGAAATATATGTCAACGAAGGCAGGACCGAGACAAAGTGGCAGCCACGCCCGGCTGATCCTGAACTTGAAGCCGAGATGCTGGGGCGCTTGATGGTGCGCTTGGGCGTCGACGAAGCCCGCGCCAAGACCATGGTGGCAGCCGAGCAGCGCCAGGATCGCGCCAAGCTTTCCCGTGCGACGGACGGCGCCGGCGCATTAGTTCTCGAGGAAGCCTTCGATCGGGCATGGCGTCGCGTCGGTCTGGCGCTGGATCGCGTAGGGTTCACTGTTGAAGATCGTGATCGCTCGCAGGGCCTTTATTTTGTCCGCTATGTCGATCCCGATACCGACGGCAAGAAAAAGGATGACGACAAAGGGTTCATGTCCAAGTTGATGTTCTGGAAAGGTGGCGCTGGCGAAAAGCCGAATCAGGCTCAATATCGCATCCACCTCAAGACGGCAGGTGAGGCCACCACGGTTCAGGTGCTGACTCGCGAAGGGGGTGTTGATAAGTCCGATACTTCCAAGCGCATTCTTGGCCTCCTGTACGATCAATTGAAATAGGTCAGAGGCGGGCAAACCCAGGTGCGCTTCGCCTCGCTCGGCAGCGGCAGCCGGGGGAATGCCTTGCTGGTCGAGGTCGGGAACACCCGTGTGCTGATCGATGCCGGTTTTGGGCCGCGCGAAATGTCGCGTCGGCTTGGACTATTGAACCTGGCTGGCGAGGACGTCGATGCGGTACTGGTTACACATGAACACTCCGATCACGTCGGTGGTGTTTTCGCCTGTGCCCGGCGTTTTGGCTGGGCCGTCCTGCTCACGTACGGCACGCTGGCCGCAAGTCGTGACGATGGCGCCGATTTGCGGATCACAATCATCGACAGCCATGAGCCGCTTTCAGTCGGCGATATCTGCATGCATCCATTCCCGGTTCCCCACGATGCCCGCGAGCCGGTTCAGTTTGTTCTCACTGATGGCGCACGGCGGCTCGGTGTACTGACCGATGCGGGCCATGTCACAGCGCATATGCTGGCCATGCTGGATGCCTGTGACGCCCTCGTGCTTGAGTGCAATCACGATTCACGGATGCTCGCGCAAGGCAGCTATCCGCCGGCGCTGAAGCGTCGGATCGGCGGCCCCTGGGGCCATCTGGACAATGCTGCGGCAGCGGCGTTGCTGTCGCAGGTCAGAAGTTCACGATTGCAACATGTGGTTGCCGCGCACCTTTCGGCAGAGAACAACTCGCCTGCACTGGCGCGGGCAGCCTTGTCCGCCGCGCTGGGTTGCGGGCAGGACTGGATCGGGGTCGCGACCCAGAATGAGGGGTTCGCCTGGCGCGATCTGTGAACCGGGAATACAGCGATTCGACATTTCACCATGAATGTCGGGGATACAAAAAAAGCCAGCCCGAAGGCTGGCTTTTTCTTGCCCGAAGGCGGGTGAAGAATTACTTCTTCGCAGCAGCAGCGGCAGCCGGAGCAGCGGCGGCGGCGGCAGCCGGGGCAGCAGCAGCAGCGGCAGCCGGAGCAGCGGCAGCGGCGGCGGCCGGAGCAGCGGCTGCGGCAGCGGCCGGAGCAGCAGCAGCAGCAGCGGCCGGAGCAGCAGCAGCGGCAGCGGCGGCAGCGGCGGCAGTATCAGCAGGCTTCGGAGCTTCAGCAGCGGGCTTCGGTGCTTCGACCTTGGGCGGCTCGGCGGGCTTCGGGGCTTCGGTCTTGCCGCAAGCGGAAACAGCCAGGGCGAGGAGGGCGGCAACGAGGAGAGATTGCTTCATTTTGATAAGTTCCTTAGCGTTATGGAGTTGATCGGCCAATTGGTTGATCGAAACGTTTCCATTTCGATCAACCGACAATCTTATCACGACAAACAGAATCATGGTGCACCACGGCAAACTGCGGCGCAGGTCGCAGCATCACAGTCCGGTGGTATTGATCTGCAGGCACGGGTGAGACAGTCCCCACAACTCGTCGAAGCGTTGCCGCCATGGATGGATATAGGCCGGATCGTCAAGAATAAGTGCGCTGCGCGGCTGATCGCTATGGAAACGACGAACACCCTGGGCGTCGTCTGCGAGCAGATGCGCATCTGCGAGATGGCACAGGTTGTCCGGACTTTGCCGGACGTCTATGAGATGCGAGAAGCGGGCTATGAGTTGCATCAGGCGCGGCGCCTCGCGATGCAGCGGTCCCGGATCATGCAGCACCACGCGGATTCTGCGCAATTGGTCCGCCACCAGGAAGTCGGAAAGCAACTGAAGCCGGGTTTTATGATCCAGTTGCAAGGTGCGAAGATCCCGATCGAAGATCAGTATCTCGTGTTCGGCCCGGCCCAGAACCGTATCGCAGGCTTGGCGATACTCGGTTTCACTGGTGAGTAGCTGGTAGGAAGGATTCATGATCGAAGACGTTGGTGGCTCCTGACGGGCAAACAGGAGGTTTGCCATGGGTTGAGGAACGGGCGGCTTCGCCGCCTCCGAACCGGGTCGAGCGGCAAGGCCGAGCTTCACGTGCCGATTATAATCGTCTCCTTTTGCCTAACGGGTTCTGCCATTCCCAATGCCGCTAGCACATATTGAATCCCTGGATCATGAAGGACGCGGCGTTGCACATGTTGACGGCAAGGCGATTTTCATTGAAGGCGCCCTGCCCGGCGAAGTGGTGGAATACGCCAGCTATCGCCGGAAACCGAGCTATGAAAAGGCTCATGCCCTGCGTGTGCTGCAGGCATCTAGTCAGCGGGTTGCGCCGCCCTGTCCGCATTTCGGCACCTGCGGCGGTTGTTCGATGCAACATCTCAATCTTGCCGGCCAGACCGCTGCCAAGCAGCGCGTGCTCGAAGATGCCCTATGGCACATCGCCCGACTCAAACCCGAGCAGCTGTTTCCGCCCATCGCCGGTACGGCTTGGGCCTATCGGATGCGGGCCAGGCTTTCGGTGCGCTACGTAGCGAGCAAGGGTGGGGCTTTGGTCGGCTTTCGCGAAAAGCGCAGCAGTTACGTGGCGGTGATGGATTCCTGCGCCGTGTTGCCCGCCCAAGTTTCCGCATTGATACCCAGGCTCAAGACTCTGGTCGAGGGCATGTCCCAGCCTGATCGCATGCCGCAGATCGAGGTCGCCGTGGGCGGCTCAAGGACGGTGTTGTTGTTGCGACATCTGGAACTGCTTACGCCCGATGATCTGGATCGCCTGCGACAGTTCGCCGACGCGCATGGAATAATCTGGTATCTGCAATCCAAAGGACCGGAAACCGTCACCCTGTTCCATCCGCTCGATGCTCCGCTGCTGAGCTACGAATTGCCGGATTTCGGTCTTGAAGTGTGCTTCCACCCGACGGAATTCACCCAGGTCAATCATGGTGTAAACAGCATGCTGGTGCGCCGCGCGATGGCACTGTTGAGGCCGCAGGCGGGCGAGCGGATCGCGGACCTGTTTTGCGGCCTCGGGAATTTCACCCTGCCCATCGCGCGGTTGGGGGCAAGCGTGCTCGGTGTCGAGGGTAGCGCGGAACTGGTCAAGCGCGCACAGGAGAACGCTGCCTACAACGGCCTCGCGGCGCAATGCGAATTTTCCGTCGCCAACCTGTTCGAGGCGAGCGGGGAAAGCTTTGCTGCCCTGGGGGCCTTCGACAAGTTGCTGATCGATCCACCGCGCGAAGGAGCGATTGCGCTGGTCACCGCACTTCCGGCCGAAGGTGGCCCGGGCCGCATCGTGTATGTTTCCTGCAGCCCGGCGACCCTTGCGCGCGACGCCGCAGTGCTGGTGTTCGAGAAAGGCTACAGGCTGAGCGGGGCCGGAATTGTGAACATGTTTCCGCATACGTCGCATCTGGAATCGATTGCCCTCTTCGAGCGATGAGATTGCGCTGACCGGGTGGAAATCGGTCCCGGCCGGAAGCTGGAGACATGAATGAAAAACGGCGACCAAAGTCGCCGTTTCTTGTTTGGTCGCCGTCTCGTCAGCGCCGACTTTTTGACCTAATCGCGATCGCCGGTAAAGGCCATCAGCAGATGCAGCAGGCTGACGAAGACGTTGTAGACATCCAGATAAACGGCCAGCGTGGCCGTGATGTAGTTGGTCTCGCCGCCTTGCACGATGCGGTTGATGTCATAAAGAATGTAGGCGGAGAAGATCACCACGGCGATCGCTGAAATGGCCAGAGCCAGAGCGGGAATCTGGAAGAAGATGTTTGCCACGATGGCGACCAGCAGCAGGATCACGCCTGAAAACAGGAACTTGCCGAGATTGGAGAAATCCCGCTTGGTGGTGGCAGCGACGCCTGCCAGGGAGACGAAAATCGCCCCGGTGCCGCCGGCTGCCATCGCAATCAGCGTGCCGCCGTTGGAAAATCCGAGCGCTGCCTGGAGGATGCGCGAGAGCATCAATCCCATGAAAAAGGTGAAGCCGAGCAGCAGGGCTACGCCCATGCCACTGTTCTTGGTGCGCTCGATGCCCCACATGAACCCAAAGGCCACGCCGAGGAAAAGCATGAAGGCGATGAACGGGCTGCCGGCGAGGAAAGAAAACTTCAACTGCACGCCGAGCAGCGCTCCGGCTACGGTGGGTGCCATCGACAGCGCGAGCAGGGCGTAGGTATTGCGCAGGACGCGATTCTGCTGTTGGGCAATGTCCTGCGTTGCGGTTTGCGGATAGGTGCGGACGTTTTCCATGGTCTTCGAAACTCTCCTGTGAGATGAATCCAGCACATTCGACAAGCATCGGTGCGCCAAGTTCCAAGCTTTCCCTGTGCAGGGCAATGCGGAAGGGATTATAGCCGTGAAACAATGCCGGCCGGCACTGCATTCCCGCCAGGTCGGCACCGGTATCGCTCCGCGGTTTCCGGTTGCACCCTCGTTCGATGCCGTCTAAGCTGGGACGGGACAGCATAAGGGAGGGCGGGGTGGCTTCGCTAGATCGCATTCGGACCCATGGTTTCCGGCGCTGGTATGAGC
>JANMTA010000024.1:0-2331 GCA_031389965.1 Betaproteobacteria bacterium | reverse complement strand
CGGCGGCACGTCCACTTCCTCGACGCGCAGCCTGTGGTCGGCACGCAGCATTTCGTCGAGGAAGTTGACCACGTGGGGCCGGATCATGGCCGAGGCGATGCGCATGCCGCCGGTGAAGTTGGGCGAGACGATGGCGTCGGCGCCGGCCTTGCGCATCTTCTCGACGTTGCGCATCTCGTTGCTGCGTGCAACGACGCGCACGCCGGGCGCCAGTTGCTTGGCGGTAAGCGCGATCATCAGGTTGCGGCTGTCATCGCCGGTAACGGCAAAAACCCCATGGGCACCGGCGATGTTCGCCTCGATCAGCACGTCGTCGTCCACCGCGTCGCCATGGATGTAGAGCAGCCCATGCTTTTTCTCGGCCTGCGCCTCGAGCTGCTCCAGCTTCTCGTCAATGGCAATGTAGTGACGATTGGTGGCCTCGAGTTCCTGGGCAACATTGCGTCCGACCCGGCCGAAGCCGCAAACGATGTAATGCCCGTGCAGCTTCTTCATCACCTTGTCCATTCGCCGTCTCCGCATCGACTTGTCGAAATCGCTGGCCAGAACAATGGCCGTCACGCTTGAAAAGAAATAGGTCATCACGGCGATCCCGGAAAAGGCGATCGCCATGGTGAAGATCTCGACCTCCGGCCGGCGCCAGATCTCCACGCCGGCGCCGTAGCCGATCGTGGCAACCATCAGGAAAGTCATGTAGCAGGCGTCAAGCCAGCCGGTATCGGCGCCGCCGAGGTGCTTGTAGCCCACCGTGCCGACACCCATGACCGCGGCGAAGGCGAGCAGCGCGATGCCGATCGACAGTCGCGCGCGATGGAATACCTCCTGGTTGTTGCCGTCGGAAATCATGGTCCTGGGAACAAGACGCCGTCGCGCCGGCGCCGACTATTTCGGGTGCCTTGATTTTACCCGCTGTTTCCCGCTACTACGACGGTATCATTGACCTTCATGTACCAGCACCTCTTCGCGATCCTGCTGCTGCTCTCGGCCGCCGTCGGCGCGGTCGCCGTTGCACGCCGCTTCAAGCTGCCATCGATGCTGGCCTACCTGACGATCGGGATCGTGCTGGGGCCGCACGGCCTCGCCCTGTTGGCCGAAAGCGCCAAAGTGGAGGGCTTCGCCGAGTTCGGCGTGGTCTTCCTGATGTTCACCATCGGCCTCGAGTTCAGCCTGAAGCGCCTGCAGGCCATGCGCACCTTGGTGTTCGGCTTCGGTCCGGCGCAAATGGCGCTGACGGCGCTAGGCACCGGCCTGGTGACGGCGCTGGCCTACGATCAGGGCTGGCGTAGCGGCATCGCGGTCGGCCTGGCGGTGGCCATGTCATCCACCGCCATCGTCGCCAAGATGCTCTCCGACCGCTTCGAGCTCCATTCTCGCTCGGGGCGGCAAACCATGGGTGTGCTGCTGTTCCAGGATCTCGCCGTGGCCCCCTGCCTGATCCTGCTGCCGGCGCTGGCGGCGTCCGGCGATGACCTGTGGCGTTCGCTGGCCGTGGCGGCGGCGCAAATGCTTGCCGTGCTGGCGCTGCTGATCTGGCTGGGTCAGAAGCTGATGGGGCGCATCCTCGACGCCGCAGCGCGAGTCCGCTCCAACGAACTGCTGGTGCTGACCACGCTGTGGATTGTCGTCGGCCTTTCCTTCCTCACTGCGCAAAGCGGCCTGTCGCTGGCACTGGGCGCCTTCGTCGGCGGCATGCTGATCTCGGAAACCGTCTATCGACACCACGTCGAAGCCGACATCCGCCCGTTTCGCGACATCCTGCTCGGCCTGTTCTTCGTTACCGTCGGCATGCTGCTGGACATCGGCTACGTCCTCGCCAATGCGCACAAGCTGCTGCTGGCCGTGGTCCTGCTGATAGTCGGCAAAGCAGCGGTGATGCTGCTGATCACGCGCGTGGCGAAAACACCGCTGGTCGCCAGCCTGCGGACCTCGGCACAATTGGCGCAAGGCGGCGAGTTCGGCCTGGTGCTGATCGAACTCGCCCGCCAGTTGAAGCTGATCAGTGACAGCGCCTTCCAGATCACGCTGTCGGCAATGCTGCTGTCGATGTTCATCGCGCCCTTTCTGATCGCCCGCGCCGCGCGACTTTCCGGCGACATGGGGCGCGGCGACTGGGCGCACAAGGCCACCGCGATCCACAATATCGCCGTGCATAGCCTCGATCTGGGCCAGCACGTGGTGATCTGCGGCTACGGCCGCACCGGGCAGCGCATTGCTGAATTCCTTGCCATCGAGGACATCCCCTTCATCGCGCTCGACGTGGACCCGCAGCGCATTGCCGAGGCCGGCGCGCAAGGCATCAATGTCGTCTTCGGCAATGCCGACCGGCGCGAG
>JANMTA010000003.1:0-1590 GCA_031389965.1 Betaproteobacteria bacterium | reverse complement strand
GGCAGCGACCCGCATCAGCACCGCGGTATCTTCGCGCAGCGCAAAGGCGTAGCTCAGCCCGACCGCGTTGACGCCAGGCAGCAGGGCGGGCTCGTCGGCCACCGAGCTCACGGCCCGGCCATCGACGAAGACCCTCGGCTTCAGCGCGCGCAGCGATTCGCGGTATTCGGCGTCGGACATCAGCATGGCGTCTCCAGGGGAAGGGTGGTCAGGCGGAGCATGTGGCCGGGAATACTAGCAAGGAATTGTCCTGGAGGCGCGGCGATCATGCGGGCGACCACGGCACTGCCGGCCCCCATCCGGGGTGGCAGTGCACGCCGCGGCATTCAGGCCCGCCCCAGGCGCTGCAGGCCGCGCATCAGCGCGCCCAGCACGGGCAGCTTGGCGTACAGCTCTTCGGCGGCGTCCCAGTAGTCGCGGTGCAGCACGACCTTGCCGGCGGCATCGAAGCGCAGGTGGCTGGCGCCGCGCACGCAGATCGCCTGCGGCCGCCGTCCGCGGGTGCGGAAGTGGAAATCCCACAGCAGCATCACGCCGCCCTCGTCACCTTCGCCGCTGAAGCGGCTGCCGATGGCGAAACGCGGTTCATCGACCTGGGTGAACATGTGGCGGAAGATGTGGGCGATGGCGTCGGTGCCGCGCACCTCGTTGAAGGGGTCCTTGAATTCGGCGTTGGCGGCATAGAACTGCGGGATGCGGTCGATGGTCTGCGGGCTCAGGTGCTCGAACCAGTCGATCAGGGCTTGCGTATCGTTCATGGCGGTCACAACCGGGTAAAGCGCCGCACCAGCGCGAAGTAAATACTATAGGGCAGCATGCGCAGCAGTTTCAGCCAGTAGGTGAAGCGCCGCGGAAAATGAATTTCGAAACTGCCGCGGCCGAAGCCGGCGAGGATTTCTTCGGCCGCCTGTTGCGGGCTGATCAGCGCCGGCATTGCGAAATCGTTGGCGGCGGTCATCGGCGTCGCGACGAAGCCCGGGTTGATGAGGTAGACCGACAGGCCGCGCGGCGCGAGATCGAGATACAGGGTTTCGGCAAAATTGATCAGCGCCGCCTTGGTCGGGCCATAGGCCGCCGCCTTGGGCAGGCCGCGATAGCCGGCGACGCTGGAGACGAAGGCCAGCGCGCCGCTGCCCTGTTTCAGCAGTTGCGGAATCAGCCGCGCTGCGGCCGCCATCGGCGCACGCAGGTTGATGGCCAGCAGCCGGTCGATGTCATCGGCATCGAGCTGCCAGGCGCGCATCGGCGCATAGGCGCCGGCGCTGAATACGACCAGGTCGATGCCGCCCCAGGTCTTGAACAGATCATCGGAGGCAGCGGCGAAGGCTTCGTCGTCGTTGAAGTCGAAGGCCAGCACGCGCGCTTCCTCGCGGCCGTCAGCCAGGGCGCGCAAAGCATCCGCGCGCCGCGCCGAAACGGCGACAAGGGCGCCGCGCTGCAACAGCGCCGCCGCCAGCGCCGCACCGATGCCCGACGAAGCGCCGATGATCCAGACCCGCTGCCCCGCCCAGTCGCGAATGGGCTTGTTCATGGTGTCCTGCGCTTGAGCGAGAGCGTGACTTCGCCCAGCCTGAGTCCGTACTTGCTCAT
>JANMTA010000530.1:0-1643 GCA_031389965.1 Betaproteobacteria bacterium | reverse complement strand
CTTAGGCCAGGCCCCGCCCCAGGTCGGCCTTGAGGTCGGCCGGACTTTCGAGGCCGACCGCAATCCGCAACAAGCCTTCGACTATGCCTGACGCCGCCCGCGCTTCGGCCGAGATGCGGCCATGGGTGGTCGATGCGGGATGGGTAATGGTGGTCTTGGTGTCGCCCAGGTTGGCGGTGATCGAGAGCAGACGGCAGTTGTCCACCACGCGCCAGGCCGCTTCGCGCTCGCCCCTGACCTCGAACGACACGATCGCGCCGCCGCTGGCCTGCTGCCGCATCGCCAGTGCATGCTGGGGATGCGAGGCGAGACCGGGATAGAACACCCGCGCCACCTGCGGCTGGGCTTCCAGCCACTGCGCCATTTCGAGCGCGTTGGCGGACTGCGCCTGCATGCGCACCGACAGCGTTTCCAGCCCCTTGAGAATCACCCAGGCATTGAATGGCGACAGGGTCGGCCCGGCGGTGCGCAGGAACTTGAAGACTTCCTCGGTCAGGGCTTTCGCGCCGCAGACCGCACCGCCCAGCACCCGCCCCTGCCCGTCCAGATACTTGGTGGCGGAATGGATGATGAGGTCGGCACCGAGTTGCAGCGGTCGCTGCAGTGCCGGCGTACAGAAGCAGTTATCGACCACCAGCAAGGCGCCGGCGCTATGTGCAACTTCGGCCAGCGCCGCGATGTCAAAAACTTCGGTCAGGGGGTTGGACGGGGTCTCGATGAACACCAGCTTGGTATTCGGACGCATTGCGGCGCGAAAGGCCTCAACGCCGCCCTGATCGACGAAACTGGTGTCGACGCCAAAGCGCGGCAGGATGTTGCCGAACAGTTGCTGTGTGGCGCCGAAGATGCTGCGCGAGGCAACGATGTGCTCGCCCCCGTTCATCAGCGCCATCACCGTGGACAGGATCGCCGCCATGCCGGTGGCGGTGGCAACGCAGGCCTCGGCGCCTTCCAGCGCCGCCAGCCGCTCCTGCAGGTTGGTGACCGTGGGATTGGTGAAGCGGGCGTAGACGTTGCCCGGCTCCGCTCCGGAAAAGCGCGCCGCCGCCTGGGCCGCGTTGTCGAAGACGAAACTCGAGGTCAGGTAGAGCGCCTCGGAGTGTTCGTTGAACTGGCTGCGCTCCTGGCCGGCGCGCACGGCGAGGGTGTCGAAAGACCAGCCCGATGTGTCAAGACGGGTATCCACCCCGCTCATCCTGCCTGCACCAGATTCAGGTCGAGTTGTTCTCCATCCTGGCCGTCGAAACCGTCAAGGTCGTCCGAGCGCTGCAACGACGGCAGGGAACGCCTGTCCTCCATGCTCTGCAGATAGGCGGCGCTGATGTCTCCGGTAATGTACTGGCCGTCGAAACACGAGGTCTCAAACTGCGTCACCGTCGGATTGACCGAGCGCACCGCGGCCTTGAGGGCGTCGAGATCCTGGTAGATCAGCGCATCGGCGCCGATTTCGCGGCAGATTTCCTCGTCATTGCGAAAGGCAGCGATCAGCTCGGAGCGCGTCGGCATGTCAATGCCATAGACGTTGGCGAAGCGCACCGGCGGCGAGGCGGAGGCAAAATAGACTTTCTTGGCGCCGGCTTCGCGCGCCATCATGATGATCTCGCGGCTGGTGGTGCCGCGCACGATGGAATCGTCGACCAGCA
>JANMTA010000434.1:0-3368 GCA_031389965.1 Betaproteobacteria bacterium | reverse complement strand
GCGCGACGAAGCCGGCAAGCGCCGCATGCAGGGCGACCGCATCCGGCGTGGTGTTGGGGCTTTCGTCGAGCGCATCGAGGAAGCCGTTGCCCAGCGTGCCGATCACCGCGCACCTACGGAGCCTTTCCCCCGGCCCCTTTCCCGCGGCAAGGGGTGACGGAGGTTCGTCGCTGCGCGACTCCATGCCAATGGCTGTATCTGCCTTGGGGCGGCCCGGCGGCAGATACGGCATGGCATCCATCGCCTGCGCGATCCACTGCGATACCGAGGTCTTGCCATTGGTGCCGGTAACGCCGGCCAGCCAGAGATGCTCCGAGGGACGACCATAAACCAGGTGCGCGATCTCGCCTGAGAGCGCTGCCAGTCCGGCCACTTCGACAATCGCCGTATCACCGGCGCCGTCCCAGGGGATACCGCTACGCACAACTTTTCTTCCCTCCTCCGCGATCACCGCTACTGCGCCCTTTGCCACGGCCTGCGCGATGTAATCGCGGCCGTCGGAATGGATGCCGGGAAAGGCGACGAAGACATCGCCCGGCTGCACGCGGCGCGAGTCGGCGGCGAGACGCGTCGCAGTGACACCTTTTTGTGCAAGCTGTTCGAGGATTTCCATGGCGCCTCCGCCGGGCCGCCCCAAGTAGGCGCAGTCCAACGACTGCGAGCGCAGCGAGCCGCGGTCACCCCCTTCCTCGGGAAGGGGGTTGGGGGGAAGGCTGGAAATTGTATTCACATCTCTTCCCGAACCGGCTCGACGCTGGTCATCAGGAGCGGCTTCAGCGGCGCATCGGGCGCCACGCCGAGCGTGCGCAGGCTGCCCGCCATCACCTGGGCGAACACCGGCGCCGCCACGTCACCGCCAAAGTGCTTGCCATTCGAGGGTTCGTCGATCATCACGGCAACAATCAGGCGCGGCTCGGAGGCCGGGGCGAAGCCGACGAAGGAGGCGACATACTTGTTGGCGTAGGTGCCGCCTTCCAGCTTGTGCGCCGTGCCGGTCTTGCCCGCCACGCGGTACCCCGGGATATGCGCCTTGGGTGCCGTGCCGCCCGGCTGCACGGCCATTTCCAGCATGCTGCGGACTTCGCGCGCGGTCTGCGCCGAAAACACCTGCTTGCCGGCCAGCGGCGGCGCATCCAGCCGCGCCAGCGAAATCGGCACCAGATCGCCATCGCGGGCGAAGACCTGATAGGCGCGCGCCAACTGGATCAGGGTGACCGAGATGCCATGCCCGTAGGACATCGTTGCCTGTTCGATCGGCTTCCAGGTCTTGGCCGGGCGCAAGCGACCGCCCACCTCGCCCGGGAATCCCAGCTTCAGCGGCGCGCCAAAGCCGAGGCTGTCGAACATGGCCCACATTTCTTCGGGCTTCATCGCCAGGGCCAGCTTGGCGGCGCCGATATTGGAGGACTTCTGGATCACCTGCGCCACGGTGAGGACACCGTGGACATGGGCATCCGAGATCGTCGCCGAGCCGATGCTCATTTTTCCCGGCGCGGTCTGGATCGGCGTATCGGAGCGGAACTTGCCCGTTTCCAGTGCCAGTGCCGCGGTGAAGGGCTTCATGGTCGAGCCGGGTTCGAAGCTGTCGGTCAGCGCGCGGTTGCGCAGTTGCGCGCCGACCAGCTTGACGCGATTGTTCGGGTTGTAGGTCGGCAGATTCGCCAGGGCCAGAATTTCGCCGCTGCGCGCGTCGAGCACGACCACGCCTCCGGCCTTGGCGCGGTTTTCCTCCAGCGCCTGCTTGAGATGACTGTAGGCCAGGTATTGCACCTTCGAATCGAGGGCAAGCGCGATGTCCCTGCCCTCCAGCGGCAGATGAATGCTTTCGACATCCTCGACGACGTTGCCGCGGCGATCCTTGATGACGCGGCGCGAGCCGGGTTTGCCCGACAACTGGCTGTTGAAGGCCAGTTCGATGCCTTCCTGACCGGCATCCTCGATACCGGTAAAGCCCACCACGTGCGCCATCACTTCACCCGCGGGGTAGTAGCGCCGGTATTCGTTCTTCTGGTAGATGCCGGGCAGTTTCAGCGCCGTTATCCGGTCCGCCAGGTCCGGCGGCAACTGGCGTTTGACGTAAACGAAACCGCTTTCGGAAGTCAGCTTGCGATTGATCTCGCGCACGTCGATCTCGAGCAGGGCCGCCAGCTTGCGTGCCTGGGCCGGTGCCAGTTCCGCATCCTCCGGAATCGCCCAGATCGAGCGCACCGGCGTCGATACCGCGAGCACGTCGCCGTGGCGATCGGTAATGCGGCCGCGGGTGGCGGAAATGTCGATCACCCGCTCGAAGCGGGCGCGCCCCTTGTCGCCGAGAAACTCGTTGTTGAAGGCTTGCAGGTAGAGCGAGCGTCCGATCAGCGTGAGAAAGGCGCCGAGCAACAACACCAGCACCAGGCGCTGCCGCCAGAGCGGCAGGCGCTCGGAAAGCAGCGGGCTTTTGGTGAATTTGATGGATTTCATCGCCGGATCATTTCCCCGGCAGCGCATCGACGGAAATGATCTGCCCCGGCGCCGGCGGCTTCATTCCCAGCTTGTCGCGCGCGACCGCCGCCACCCGGACATGAGCGGCGAGAGTGCTTTGCTCAAGCTGCAACTGGCCCCATTCCACATCCAGGTCACGCATGCGCTTTTGCCCGGCCTCCAGTTCGGTAAAGACCTTGCGCGCGCGATGATTGGCGCTGACCACCGACAGGGCGCAGGCCAGAACGATCAGAAGAAGGACAAGGTTCACTCGCGCCATCTATACGCTCCCACCCCCCGGCCCCCGCCCGTGGGCGGGGGTGACGGGCGTTCGCTGCTGCGCGGCTCCGTGTTTCTGGCTGGCCCCGTCTTGGGGCGGCCCTGCGCCAGGGTCCACCTTCTGCGCCACGCGCAGCACCGCGCTGCGGCAGCGCGGGTTGGCGGCGATTTCGGCCTCGGATGGAAACATCGCCTTGCCCACCAGCTTCATCACCGGTTGCGGCAGATCGACCGCACGCACCGGCACGCCCCTGGGCGGCTGCGGCGGATGCGCCGCATCGCGCATGAAGCGTTTGACGATGCGATCTTCCAGCGAATGAAAGCAGATCACGGCCAGGCGTCCTCCCGGTGCCAATCGTTCAAGGGCCCGCGGCAGGGCTAACGACAGTTCCTCAAGCTCCCGATTGACGTGAATCCGTAGAGCCTGAAAAGTCCGCGTCGCCGGATGCTGGCCCGGTTCCCGCGTGCGGACGACTTGCGCCACGAGCGTGGCAAGCTCTCCTGTCCTTGAAATACCGTGCTCGCCCCGAGCAGCAACAAGCGCCTTTGCAATCGCATGAGCAAACCGTTCTTCGCCATAGTCTCTGATCACCTTTTCTAGTTCTGGTTGCGATGCCCGCGCCAGAAAC
>JANMTA010000433.1:0-3344 GCA_031389965.1 Betaproteobacteria bacterium | reverse complement strand
CACGGTCGGCCGGCGCGACGCCTGGTTCTCGGTGGCGCTGTCGGTCGGCGTCGCCCTCCTGCTCGCCGGCGCGGTGCGCCTGGTTTTCGGCGGCCTGCACCTGCTGGGCGGTTGAGACGCGGCAGATGCCTGGCAGTCCATTCGGAACGGATGTTCCGTGCCGCGAGGGGGTAAAATTTCCATTCCTGATGATAGCGAGAACGTCACCATGCAGGCCTTCGATTTTGACAATGCCCTGACCATGCACCGGGCGTGGAAAATGAAATTCCATGTTGCGCTGGGTAGCGTACAGGGCAAGGATTACGACACCGGGCCGATCGGCGATGCCGCCAACTGCAGCCTGGGGAAATGGCTGGCCGCCAATGCCGCCGAACTGGCCGGGTCCGTGGCCGCCGCCAAACTTCTTCCGGTCCACGATGAATTCCACCGCCAGTCCAAGGAAATCGCCGATGAAATCAGGAACGGCAACATTCTTCACATGACGGATCCGGCCATCGTTGCCTATCTCGCGCTCTCGGAACGGATTGAGGATTTTCTGCTGCAACTCAAGGCGGAACTTCAACCGCTTGCATGATTGGGCTTGCCGGCAAGCTTTGCCGGCCTTTGACTCTGCTGTTCCCCGGCGCCGCTAATTCCAAACCCCAGAAAGGATCTTGATGAATCCCCGTAACGGTTATGACATAGAAGACATGGTGATCGGCATGAGCGCTGAAACCACCAAGACCATTACCGATGCGGACATTGTCCTCTTTGCCGGGGTGTCCACCGACTTCAACGCGGTGCATATGGACGAAGAGTATGCGCGGACGACGCCGTTTGGCGGCCGCATTGCCCACGGCATGTTGAGTGCCAGCCTGCTGTCGGCGGTGCTCGGCAATCAATTGCCGGGGCCGGGTGTGATTTACCTGAGTCAATCGCTGCGCTTTCGCGCCCCGGTGCGGATCGGCGATACCGTCCACGCCAGAGTCACGGTCAAGGAAGTCGTCGCCGAAAAATGCCGGGTGGTACTCGACACCGTCTGCACGGTGCTTGACAAGGTGGTCATCGACGGCGAGGCGACGGTGCTGGCGACCTCGCGCAGCAAGCGCGAAGCAGCCGCAAAATAATTCCCGGCCGGGCTCCTTGGCTGAATTTCCCGTTTCATGAGCGACGCTGAGGAGGAGCGGCAGCGCATCGACAAATGGCTCTGGGCCGCGCGCTTCTTCAAGACGCGAAGCCTGGCGGCTGCGGCGGTCGACGGCGGCAGAGTCAAGTGGAACGGGCAGACGGTAAAGCCGGCGCGAGAACTGAAACCCGGCGACGAACTCGACATCGTCGCCGGCGAACTGCGCTGGACGGTCATCGTGCGCGGGGTGAACGCCCAGCGTCGCCCCGCGCCGGAAGCTCGCCTGCTCTACGAGGAGACGCCGGAAAGTGCGGCGCGGCGGCTGCAGCAGCAGGAAATTCGCAAGCTGGCGCCGATGCCCGGAGCAGATCTGAAGGGTCGGCCGACGAAGAAGGCCGGCCGCCTGATTCGCGGCTTCAATGAATAGGCAGCGGTACCGGGCTCACCTGGCGAGCCAGTCGCGGGTGATACTCTGCGCATTGACAGGAAATTAGGGCGAGGCACGGCATGGAAATGAGTATTGCACTGGTGGTGGGGCTGCTGCTGGGCGGCGGGCTGGTGGCCTTCGTCTTCTCCGGCCGCATGCGCGAAGCCCGCACACAACTGAGCCGGCGCGAAAGCGAACTTGCGGCACTGCGCGTCCAGGAGTCGGCGCTGGCGATACGCTGCGCATCCCTGCAAACCGAGCTGGAAAAGGATCAAGCCCTGTTCGCCGAGCGGCAAGCCACGCTCGAAGCCGCGCGCGACAGTTTCGCCGACGCCTTCAAGGTCATTTCGGCCGATGCGCTGGCGAAGAACAACCAGTCCTTCCTCGAACTCGCCCGCGCCACGCTGGAAGCGCAGCAGGCGGCGGCGCTTGCCTCTGCCAGGACCGACCTCGACAAACGCCAGCTGGCCATCGGCGAGCTGGTGGCGCCGGTGAAGGTGTCGCTGGAGAAATTCGATCTGCAGATCCAGGGCATCGAGAAATCGCGCATCGATGCCTACGCCACGCTGACCGAGCAGGTGCGCGCCATGGCCGAGGCGCAGGGCGCCTTGCGCCTGGAGACCGGCAATCTGGTCAAGGCCCTGCGCGCGCCGCAGACGCGCGGGCGCTGGGGCGAACTGCAACTCAAGCGCGTGGTCGAGATGGCCGGCATGCTCGATCACTGCGACTTCTTCGAGCAGGAAAGCACCAACACCGAAGAAGGCCGGCTGCGGCCCGACATGATCGTCAAGCTGCCCGGCGGCAAGAACATCGTGGTCGATGCCAAGGCGCCGCTCGCCGCCTACCTCGAAGCCCTGGAAGCGACGGACGAGGACGAAAAGAAGCGCAAGCTGGCCGATCACGCCCGGCAGGTGCGCGACCACTTGAAGAAGCTCGGGCAGAAGGCCTACTGGGAACAGTTCCAGCCCTCGCCGGATTTCGTCGTGCTGTTCCTCCCCGGCGAGATGTTCTACTCGGCCGCGCTGGAAGCCGACCCCTCGCTGATCGAAGCCGGGGTCGATGCGCGCGTGATCCTCGCCACGCCGACCACCCTGATCGCCCTGCTGCGCGCTGTCGCCTACGGCTGGACGCAGCAGGCCTTGACCGAAAACGCCGAGCGCATCAGCCTGCTCGGGCGCGAGCTCTACGATCGCATCGCCACCGTGGCCGAGCACTGGGGCCGCGTCGGCAAGAACCTGGGCGAGGCGGTCGGCGCCTACAACGATTCGGTGGCCTCGATGGAACGCCGCGTGCTGGTCTCGGCGCGCAAGTTCCGCGACCTGAAAGTGGCGGGCGACGACAAGGAAATCCGCGACCTGAACCCGGTCGAGGCGCTGCCGCGCGACGTGCAGGCGCCGGAGCTGCTGCCACCGGACAGGCTCACGCCATGAGCCTCTGCTCCGGCAGACTTCTCCCCATGTTCAAGGAGAAAGTCCCATGTCTGCCGAAAGCCAAGCCGCAAAACCCCATCCGGCCGATCTCGCCGTGTTCATCGTCACCACGACCCTGTGCGCCCTTGGCGCGCTGATGCTGCCGCTGGCGGGGTGATTTCTTGATCCGTCCCGATTTGTCTCTCGTGCCTTTGGCCGAACTGCCCGGCGGGCCGGAGCCGCTGGTGCTGTGCGCCACGGTGCGGCTGGCCCTCGACCTGCGCCGCGCGCATGGCGACCTGCAGGTCGCGCGCGGGGCCATCACCTGGCGCGCGCTGCAAAGCTCGACGCCGGCGCTGATGCTGGATGCGCTGGTTTCGCGGGCGCTGCTCTGCGGCGAGAT
>JANMTA010000333.1:0-1768 GCA_031389965.1 Betaproteobacteria bacterium | reverse complement strand
TTTTCTTCTCCTCTGGGTTATCGTTGGGTAGGGGCTTGCACTGCCTTGCCGGAAACTGCGCCCCTCACAGGTTCCAGCTTATCCATTATGCCTTTTCCTTGACGTAGCTTCCCGGCGCGGGCTCGCCCGGCGGATAGTCCTTGCTGCCCAGTCGCGCGCGTGCCGGCACTTCGCCGCCGTCGTGGCTCTTGAGCCAGGTGGCCCACACCGGCCACCAGCTGCCCTTGACCTCGGTCGCGCTGTCGAGCCATTCGTCGGCATTCGCAGTGGTGCTGTCGTTCAGCCAGTGGCTGCGCTTGTTTTTGGTCGCCGGGTTGATGACGCCGGCAATGTGCCCCGAGGCGCCCAGCACGAAGGTGGTGTCGCCGCCGAGGAGGCCGCGGCTCTGGTAGGCCGATTTCCACGGCACGATGTGGTCTTCGCGGCTGGCAAAAACGAAGGCGGGCATGTCGACGCGACCGAGGTCTGCCTTGACGCCGCACATTTCCAGCTTGCCCGGCACCCGCAGATTGTTTTCCAGGTACATGTTGCGCAGATACCAGGCCAGGAAGGGGCCCGGCAGGTTGGTCGCGTCCGAATTCCAGTAGAGCAGGTCGAAGGCCGGCGGCTTGTTGCCCTTCAGATAGTTGCCCACCACGTATTGCCAGATCAGGTCGTTGGCGCGCAGTGCGGAAAACACCTGCGCCAGTTCGCTGCCGCGCAACAGTCCGCCCTTGCCGATGGTGGCTTCGCGCGCCTGCACTGCGGTCTCGTCGACCAGGCAGCCGATCTCGCCGGAATCGGCAAAATCCAGCAAAGTGGTAAACAGGGTCAGCGATGCCACCGGGTTCGCGCCGCGCTGACGCGCCACGGCCAGGGCCGAACTGAGGATGGTGCCGCCGACGCAGAAGCCCAGCGCATTGATCTGGTCCATCTTGGAGATGTCCTGCACCACCTTGATCGCCTGCAGCGCGCCGCGCTCGATGTAGTCGTCCCAGCTCAGGTGGCCGAGATCGGCCTGCACGTTCTTCCACGAAATGAGGAACACCGTGTTGCCCTGCTCGACGGCATAGCGCACCACGGAATTCTCCGGCTGCAGGTCGAGAATGTAGTACTTGTTGATGCAGGGCGGCACCATCAGGAAGGGCCGCGCCGCCACTTTTTCGGTCTGCGGCGAATACTGGAGCAGTTGCATCAATTCGTTTTCGAACACCACCGCGCCGGGAGTGACCGCCAGGTTGCGACCCACCTCGAAGGCAGTGTCGTCGGTCATCGAGATACGGCCCTTTTCCAGATCGCCGAGCAGGTTCTTGATGCCCTGCTGGATGCTTTCACCCTTGGTTTCAAGCGCCTTCTGGACGAATTCGGGGTTCGTAGCAAGGAAGTTGGACGGCGCCATCGCGTCGACCATCTGCCGCGCCATGAAGCGCATGCGGGTCTTCGCCTGGCCGTCGGCCACCGGCGCCGCCTCGGCCATGCGCTTGATGTATTCGGAATTGATCAGGTAGGCCTGGCGCAGGTAGTCATAGAGAGGGCTTGAGGTCCAGGACGGATGATCGAAGCGCTTGTCGCCCGGCTCCGGACCGACGATTTGCGGAGCCGGCTGATCGGGAGCCTTGCCCAGCATGCCCTGCCAGAGTTGCGCGTGCCGCCCCATCCATTCCTGCTGCAGTGCCTTGAGTTCCTCTGACTCCGGAGCCCAGGCGGCCGGATTCAAGCCGCCGGGGCTTGCAGGCGCTTTTTGTTGCTGCTGGGCAAGAAACTGGCTGAAACCTTGCGCCATGGCGTT
>JANMTA010000154.1:0-6226 GCA_031389965.1 Betaproteobacteria bacterium | reverse complement strand
CATGGCGCCCTGCGGCCCGCTGCCTTCGACCGGCAGTTCGCGGAAGAACACCAGGCTCGGGTTGGTATTGAGCAACTCCGTCAGCCGCGCGGGGTTGGCCCGGGCCCAGTTCTTGATGCCCTGCATCGAGGCCTGTTCGGCCTTGAGTTTGCCGCGCTCGATCAGCCAGCGCCCGATCGAGCGATACGGGTGGCCGTTCTGGTCGGCGTAGTTCAGCCGCACCCGGCTGCCGTCGGCGAGCTGCACCTGGCCTGAACCCTGGATCTGCATGAAGAACAGGTCGATCGGATCGTCGATCCACAGCATCGCCTCAGATGAGCGCTTGCTCTCCTGCGGCGTCCATTCGGCACGCGAATAATAGGGCACCAGCTTGCGCCCCTCGAGGCGTCCGCGCAGGCGCAGGTGCTTGAGCTCTGGGTAGAGCGATGCCAGATCGACGACGATCATGTCCTCGGGCGGGCCGAACACCGGGTGCGCGTAGCCGCGACTTTGCTGGCGGCTGCCCTTGAGGATCGGTTCGTAATAGCCGGTGATCAGGCCCTGACGTGTTCCGTCGGGGTTGACCAGCGCCCAGGGGCGGAAAGTGCTCTCGAACCACGCGCGCAGGGCCGGCGCCGATTTGTCGCTGAGTTCCCGCGCCGAACTGCAGACCGGCTGCCATTGCGCCTGCCGTTCCATGCTGCGGCAGCTGGCGACGAAGGCGGTGAACGCGTTACGCGGGTCGTCTTCGCCCCAGCCCGGCAGCTCGCTCCAGTCGGCCGCCTGCAGCGGCTTTTCCGCCGGCTTCGGCGGCTCGACCGGCGGGCACAGCGGGCAGGCCGGACACGCGGCCGGCAGCGGACAAGAGGCAACAGTCGGGGCAACAGTCGGCGCTGGCTCGACGGCGAGCGGCGCACAGCCGGTCAAGGCCAGCAGGACGATCAGGGCGAGGAAGAAGAGATACATGAATCTGCTAAAGTGCCATGCTTTCAAGAGCCCGCAAGCTTAACCGATGTCCGACCTGACCCGCGCCCTCGCACCGCTGATGAATCGCCTCGATGCCCTGTTCGATCGCATCGAGGCGGCCCTGCCGCCACCGCTGCCGGCCACCGACTGGTCGGCCAGCGCCTATCGCTGGCGTACCCGCGCCGGACGCGGCTGGCTCGAGGCGGTGCAGCATCCGCACCGCATCCGCTTCGAGGATCTGCGGGGCGTCGATGACCAGAAGCAGCGCATCGCGCAGAACACCAAACAGTTTGTCGCCAAGCGCAGCGCCAACAACGTGCTGCTGACCGGCGCCCGCGGCACCGGCAAGAGCTCGCTGGTCAAGGCGGTGCTGAACCAGTTCGCGGCGAAGGGGCTGCGCCTGATCGAAGTGGACAAGGACGAGCTGGTGCACCTGCCGGAGATCGTGGACCTGATCGCCGCCCGCCGCGAGCGCTTCATCATCTTCTGCGACGACCTCTCCTTCGAGTCGGGCGAACCCGGCTACAAGGCGATGAAGAGCATCCTCGACGGCTCGATCACCGGCATGCCGGACAACCTGCTGGTGTATGCGACCTCCAACCGCCGCCACCTGATGCCGGAAAAGATGTCGGAGAACCTCGAAACCAAATACAACGCCGACGGCGACATCCATCCCGGCGAAACCACCGAGGAAAAGGTCTCGCTCTCCGAGCGTTTCGGCCTGTGGCTGTCCTTCTATCCCTTCGGCCAGGATCACTATCTGGAGATCTGCGCCCACTGGCTGGCCGAATTCGGCATGTCGCCGCAGCAGATCGAGGCGGCGCGCGGCGAAGCCCTGCAATGGAGCCTGATGCGCGGCTCGCGCAGCGGCCGCGTGGCCTGGCAGTTCGCCCGCGACCATGCCGGGCGTCATGCGAAAAAGCCTGCCCCCCGCGGCGCGAAGTGAAGCTGACTGAAGTCGCTGCCGCCGTCATCGAACGGCGGGCAGCCGATGGCGTGACCGAGTTCCTGCTCGGGCAGCGTGCGCCGGGGACCTTCTATCCCGGATTCTGGGAATTTCCCGGAGGCAAGGTCGAGTCCGGTGAAACGCCCCATGCCGCGCTGCTGCGCGAATTGCATGAGGAACTCGGCATTGAGGTCTTGCGCGCCGACCCCTGGTTGTGCCGCCAGCATGTCTATGAGCACGCCCATGTCCGGCTCAACTTCTTCCGCGTGCGCGACTGGTGCGGCGAACTGCACGACCGTGTGCATAGCGCGCTGGCCTGGCAGCGCGCCGACGGTCTGACGGTCTCGCCGATGCTGCCGGCCAACGCCCCGGTGCTGGCCGCGCTGGCCCTGCCCGGTTTTTACGCCATCACCCATGCCGGCGAGATCGGCATCGACGCACAGTTGCTGGCTCTGGCGCATGGTCTGGAAAGCGGCCTCAGGCTGGTGCAACTGCGCGAGCCCAAGCTCGATGCGGCGCGCCGTTCGGCCTTCGTTCATGCCGCCGTCGACCTTTGTCACCAGTACGGCGCACGGGCGCTGGTCAATGGCGACGCGGCGCTGGCCGCAGCCGCCGGCGCGGATGGAGTGCACCTGCCGGCACGGCAACTTCTGGCACAAGCGGAGCGGCCGGATTTTCCGCTGATTGCGGCCTCCTGCCATTCGTCAGCCGAACTGGAACAGGCTGCGCGACTGGGTTGTGATTTTGCGGTGTTCGGCCCGGTGCGGGCAACGCTCAGCCATCCGGGCGTGGCCGGCATCGGCTGGGACAATTTTGCCGCCGCGCTCGCCGTGCCGCCACTGCCGACTTTTGCCTTGGGCGGGCTCTTGCGCGCCGACCTCGATGCCGCGCAGCGTGCCGGCGCTCATGGCATCGCGGCGATTCGCGGCGCCTGGGAAGCTTAGTTTCCTACTCGGACTGATCTTCCGGGTGCGGCTCTTCAGTGGCTGCGACGCGATACTTTTCCGTGGCCCAGGCGCCGAAATCGACGCCCTTGCAGCGTGCCGAGCAAAACGGACGATAGCGATTTTCCGCCATCCACTCGACACTCCTGCCGCAGCTCGGGCAGGTCACGGCACGGGGTGCGGCGGGTCTTACAGATTGCACAGCGTGAGTTTGAAGTTGACCATTGCGTCGACCAGCCGCGGCCGCTGATCCATGTCGGGGCGCAGGAAGCGGATGTTGATGGCGAACTTGCCGGCGGAAATCTCCGGCAGGCAGGGATCGCCGGGGCCGACCTTGAGGCGGATCAGTTGCGCGCTGCGGCCGCCCAGCATGAGCTGAAAGGTGCCGCGCTGCGCCGTCTGCTGCTCGGTGCGGCCCGAGGCGCGCAGCAGGCGCAGCACGATCGCCAGTCCGGCGCGGATAGGCATCATGGGTGCGAGCCAGCCGCGGATGTCCTGCTGGCGCAGCGCCGCGTCGCGATGCCGCCAGTAGTGGTAGCCGGGCAGGTCGAACTCGCAGACGCCGCCGGGAATCGCGGCGCGATTCTTGATGGTCATCAGCCATTCGTTTTCGCGCAGGTAGTGGCCGATCTTGCCGTGCATGGCCAGCAGCAGCGAACTGGCCTGCTCGATTTCGTAGAGCGCGCCGGAGAGTGCGTCTTCGGAAATTTCCGGATTGTTGCGGAAGGAAATCAGGATCTGGCGCTGGCGTTCGAGTTCCTGCACCAGGTCGAATTTCAGCTCGGCGCGACCGGCGACTTCGAGAATTTCGAACAAGGTAACAAGCGCGACGTGGTGCTCCATTGCACCGTCCGCGGCAGCGAAATGAGTGACCTTGTCAAACAGATCTTCGAGCCGCAATAGCGTGCGAACGCGCTCGCTGAGAGGGTATTCGTAAGTGATCACGCGCTTGCCGAGTGGAGAAAAGTGCTGAGATTGTGACCCAATTCGGTGCAAATCTCAACCAAACTGCCGCGACAATGCCAAATAGTTCACATGCAGGCGCTCGATCCGGGGAGCCAGGGCGGCAAGGTCGCCGTCGTTATCGATGATGTCGTCGGCTGCGGCGAGACGCTCGCTGCGCCTTGCCTGTGCGGCCAGGATGCGTTCGATCTCGGGCCGGGCCAGCCCGCTGCGGTTCATGACACGGGCAATCTGTGTCGTCTCCGCACAATCCACCACGGCGATCCGGTTCATCCGTTTGCGGTAGTCGCCGGCTTCGATCAGCAGCGGCACTACGAGGATGGCATAGGGTGCCGTGGCCGACGCAGCCGCAAGCTGGCGTTCGCTTTCGCCGCGAATCAGCGGATGCAGGATGGCTTCCAGACGCTTGCGTGCCGACGGGTCGGCGAAGACCATGGCGCGCATTGCCGCGCGGTCGAGTGCGCCGTCGGCACTCACCACGCCGTCGCCGAATTCGGCGCGAACGGCCGGCATGGCAGCGCCGCCGGGCTTGGTCAGGGCGTGGGCGATGGCATCGGTATCGATCACCGCGGCGCCGCGTTCGGCGAACAGGTCGGCGGCGGCGCTCTTGCCGCTGCCGATGCCGCCGGTGAGTCCGACCACGTAGGTCACGATGCACAGTCGCCGATGGTGGCGTCGGCATAGGGCGCGATCAGCTGCGGCAGTTGCCGCAACAGTTCCTGGGCCGGTCCGCGGGCTTCGACGCGGACCGTCTGTGCGGATTCTTCGCGGCTGTCCAGGCGGGCCGATTTGATTCCCCGCTTCACCAGCGTCTGCAGCAACTCGCGCGCCGCGGATTCGATCGCAAAACTGCCGAGGACTATTTCATAGCGGCCGCCCTCCAGTTCGACGGAGGTTTGTTGCGCGACCCCGAAGCGGGCCAGCTCTGCCGCCTTCTTCGCGGCGGCGGCCTTGTTGGCCAGGTCGGTAATGACGACCAGATGGGGCTTCGGCTCCGCCGGCGGCAGGATTGTCGCCTCGCCACCGCCGGCTTTCATGGCTGATTTGAGGCTCTCGGCCTCGGCCGGGTTCAGGCCATTGATGACACGGCAGGCCAGATCCGGCTTTTTCGCCTCGGCCGTCTTTATGTTGCGCACGATGCGCAGCTTCTCGGCCTGCAGCTGTCCTGCGAGTCGCAGCGGCTCACGGTTCTCGTCGACCTGGCCGAAGTAGCCCTGCGCCCAGGCAAAGAACAGCAGGTTGGCAAAAACCAGCAGGAAGAAAAACAGCCGAATAGCCATGGTTTCCTAGTTTGTGTGGGCCGGCGACGCCGGCTGTATCGCGCCGCGCTTCACATCGTGGCGCACCACGCGTTGCGGCTTGAACTCCGCCCTCAGCGCATCGTAGGCGGCTTCCGCGGCAGCGCGATTATCCTGGCTATAGTTGCAGACGTAAAGGTCGAGCGTCACGGCGTTCAACTCCGGCCAGGTGTGGATCGCCAGATGCGATTCGGCCAGCACCAGGGCGCCGGTGGCGCCGGCGCCCGCGAACTGATGGAAGGCTTCGGCGACCACCGCCAGTCCGGCATCGGCACAGGCGCGGCGACACAGCGCGGCCAGCGGCACGGCGTCCTGCAACAGGCGGCGGGGGCCGTCGCAGGCGTGGAACTCGGCAAGGATGTGCAGGCCCTTCATAGTGAGGACGCACAGGATACGCCGAGCCGGGCCAGCGCGCGCTCGGCGGCCAGCACGCCGCGATAGTTGGCTTCCTCGAACAGCGATAGACCCGAAACATCGGCGTGGGCGAACTGGATGCCTGCCCTGCCCTGCTCGACCGCCTGGCGCGTTCCGCCCCACAGGCGACCGGGCAGCGGGCGGATCATGGCGTGGGCATGGCGGTGGATGTCGATGCGCGTCGTCAGCTCGCGGATTTCCGGGTGCGGTACGGAGAGGTCGGTCAGGACTTCCTGCGCCCATGCGTTCCTGTCCTGCAGAAGTCGGCGCTGGCGGGACGCCGATTCCTCATGCAACGCGCGGTACCAGGTGATCACCGTCGGACCCGGCGCGTAGCGCAGTTGCTGGTGGGTCGCCACGACGTAGCCCAGCGCCGCGCTGTCGTGCAACACGTTGTCCCAGGCCAGCGGCTGGCCGGCGCGGGTCTGCGGCGCCTCGCTCAATGTCAGGTTGGCCACGACCCAGGGTGCGTACTCGGCGCCCTTGACGGCGGCCAGCCATTCCGGGCGGGGTGCTGCGAACACGTGCGGAATCAGGAACAGCGGCGCGGCCCAGATCAGCTCGCGACTGACGATGCGGACGCTGCGGTTTTCCGCGGCGAGGAAGACGTCGCAGACGGTTTCCTTCTTGCGCTGCTCGACGCGGAACACAATGGCGTTTTGCTGCACCCGCCCCGCCGCCGCCCGCGCCAGGCCGCGCGCAAGCCACGCGTTGCC
>JANMTA010000147.1:0-2295 GCA_031389965.1 Betaproteobacteria bacterium | reverse complement strand
AGGGTGGCAGGCCGCCGGTGATGGTTGCCGGCCACAGCCTCGGCGAATACGCCGCGCTGGTGGCGGCCGGCGTACTGCAGTTGAAAGATGCAGTGCCGCTGGTCGAGCTGCGCGCCAGGGTCATGCAGGCCGCGGTGCCGGCGGGCGAGGGCGCAATGGCGGCCGTCATGGGCCTCGATGCCGCGGCCGTGATCGCAGCCTGCGCCGAAGCGGCGCAGGGGCAGGTGGTGCAGGCGGTGAATTTCAACGAACCGAAGCAGACCGTGATCGCAGGTCACAAGGCGGCCGTCGAGCGTGCGGCGGAGCTGGTCAAGGCGCAGGGCGCCAAGCGCGTCCTGATGCTGCCGGTATCGGCGCCCTTCCATTGTTCCTTGATGCAGCCGGCGGCGGAGGCGTTGAAGGCGCGCCTTGCCGAGGTAATTTTTACCGCTCCGCAAATTCCCGTGATCAATAATGTCGATGTGGCACAACTCGCCGACCCGGCTGCAATCAGGGATGCTTTGGTGCGCCAGGCCGCGTCGCCGGTGCGCTGGGTCGAGACCATGCAGGCGATGCAGGCCGCAGGCGTGACCCACGTTTTCGAGTGTGGCCCGGGCAAGGTTTTGTCGGGACTCGTCAAGCGCTGCGTCGAAAGTCTCAACGGCGCCGCCATGAACGACCTGGCCAGCGTCGATGCCGCGTTGGCAACTACAAGGGGAGCCTGAGATGCCTGATTTGAAAGGACAGATTGCACTGGTGACCGGCGCTTCGCGCGGCCTCGGACGCGCCATCGCACTGGAACTCGGTGCCCGGGGCGCCACCGTGATCGGTACCGCCACAACGGAAGCCGGTGCCGCCGACATCCAGAAGGCACTCGATGCAGCAGGCCTCACCGGCTGGGGTGCGACTGCGAATGTCACCGAGGCGGCGGCGTGCGAAGCGCTGATTGGTGAAATCGAAAAGAAGTTTGGTGCGGTGTCGATCCTGGTGAACAACGCCGGCATCACCCGCGACAATCTCGCCATGCGCATGAAAGATGACGAGTGGGACATGGTCATCGAGACCAACCTGAAAGCGGTGTTCCGCCTGTCCAAACTTGTGATGCGCGGCATGATGAAGGCGCGTTACGGGCGCATCATCAACATCACCTCGGTGGTTGGTGAGGCCGGCAATCCGGGACAGGCCAACTACGCCGCGGCCAAGGCCGGCGTCGCCGGCATGAGTCGTGCGCTGGCGCAGGAACTGGGCAGCCGCAACATCACGGTCAATTGTGTGGCGCCGGGCTTCATCGATACTGACATGACCCGTGCCCTGCCAGATGCGCAGCGCGATGCCCTGCTCGGCAAGATCCCGCTGGGCCGCCTCGGCCACCCGGACGAGATTGCCGCGACGGTGGCCTTCCTGGCATCGAAGCGTGCCGGCTACATCACCGGCACCACGCTGAATGTCAATGGCGGCATGTACATGGCTTGACCGGATGTCAAACCCGCGAGGGCATCCGGCTGTTAAAATACGCAGGTTTTTACCACCCGAACATTTAAGGGAAGGAGTTTCAAGATGGAGAACATCGAACAACGCGTCAAGAAGATCGTCGCCGAGCAACTGGGCGTCAATGAGGCCGACATCAAGAACGAATCCAACTTCGTAGACGATCTCGGTGCCGACTCGCTCGACACGGTTGAGCTGGTCATGGCGCTGGAGGAGGAGTTCGAGTGCGAGATTCCTGACGAAGACGCGGAGAAGATCACCACCGTGCAGCAGGCAATCGACTACGTCAACGCCAACGTCAAGAAGTAATCCGCAAACACCTTCCATCGTCTGGAGTTCATCGTGTCGCGACGCCGTGTGGTGGTGACCGGACTGGGGGTGATTTCCCCGGTCGGGAATACGGTAGCCGAAGCCTGGGAAAACCTCACGGCCGGCAAGAGCGGCATCGGTCGCATTACGAAGTTCGATCCTGCGGCCTTCAGGGCGCAGATTGCCGGCGAGGTCAAGAACTTTGATGTCACCGCCTACCTGTCGGCCAAGGAAGCGCGGCGCATGGATACCTTCATCCATTACGGCATGGCGGCCGGGATCCAGGCATTGCGCGATGCGGGGCTCGACAGCCCGCAGGCCGATGCCGAGCGCATAGGCGTGAATATTGGCTCGGGCATCGGCGGCCTGCCGATGATTGAGGACACGCACAACGATTTCCTCGCCGGAGGTCCGCGCAAGATATCTCCCTTCTTCATTCCGGGAACGATCATCAACATGATCTCGGGCAACCTGTCGATCATGTTCGGCCTCAAAGGGCCCAACATTTCCGTGGTCACG
>JANMTA010000138.1:0-6851 GCA_031389965.1 Betaproteobacteria bacterium | reverse complement strand
TTTTGAAAGGGGCAACGCCAGAGTTGCCCATGGTTGAAATGGCATGGCTGATTTCGATGACGCTGTGTCCTGGCGCACCTCTGCGGGCGCATCGTGCAGGAACAGCCATTCCAGCGGGCATTATCGGCCATCAAGCGAAATGCACTAGTGCACAATGCTTCATGACGCCAGTGGAGGGGTTTTCGTGGCTTTCGCGCTACGCCACGGCAGGCGGCGGCGTGCCCGGGCGGCCCGCCTCAGGCGGTCGGCAGCAGTTCGAAGCGGGTGAATTCGCCGCTGGCGGCTTCGATGATGACATCGTCAACCGCGGCGCCGGCCGGACCGATGCGGCTCCAGGCCAGCATGTCGGCGACCTGCGCGGCGTTGCCGGCGATCATCGCCTCGACGCTGCCGTCGCGGCGGTTGCGCACCCAGCCCGTGATGCCCAGCAGGCGGGCCTGCGCCAGCGTGGCGTAGCGGAAACCGACGCCCTGCACCACGCCGATGATGACCAGGCGCTTGACTTCCGTCACTTCACCTTCATTCCGGGGGTCGCGCCGCTGTCGGGCGAGAGCAGGAACAGGCCCGGCGACTTGCCGTCGGTATCCGAGGCGGCGAGCACCATGCCTTCGCTCATGCCGAACTTCATCTTGCGCGGCGCCAGGTTGGCCACCATCACGGTCAGCCGACCGACCAGCTGCGCCGGGTCGTAGGCCGACTTGATGCCGGCGAAGACATTGCGCGTGCCACCTTCGCCGAGGTCCAGCGTCAGGCGGATCAGCTTGTCGGCACCCTCGACATGCTGCGCGTCGGCGATGCGCGCGACGCGCAGGTCGACCTTGGCGAAGTCGTCGATCGAGATGTGCTGCGTCTTTGGTTCCACCTGGCCCTGCAGCTTGTCTTCGGTCGCCTGCTGGTGCTGGGCGTGGCGCTGCGGCGACTGCGGCGCGGAAGAAGTCGGCGCTGTCAATACGGCGGCCGGGGCCGCCGCCTGTGCCACCGTGGGCTCCAGCGATTCGCGGTTGGCGGCGACCAGCGCCTCGATCTGCTTCGGGTCGATGCGCTGCATCAGGTGCTCGTAGGCATTGATCAGGTGCGCCGGCGGCAGCAGATGGCCGGCATCGCGCCAATGCAGCGGGGCGACGTTGAGGAATTCCTCGGCACGCTGCGCCAGCTTGGGCAGCACCGGCTTGAGATAAATCGTCAGCAGGCGGAAGGCATTGATCAAGAGCGAGCAGACCTCGTGCAGCTTGGCGTCCTGGCCTTCCTGCTTGGCCAGCACCCAGGGCTGGTTCTTGTCCACGTACTGGTTGATCTGGTCGGCCAGCAGCATGACGCGACGCAGGGCGCGCGCCGTGTCGCGGCCCTCGTAGTAGCCGGCGATTTCCTCGGCGGCTTCCATGATGCCGGGCAGATCGGCGCGGAATTGCCCGTTGAGGTGGCTGTGCTGCAGCTGTCCTCCGAAACGCTTGGCGACGAAGCCGGCGGCGCGGCTGGCGATGTTGATGTACTTGCCGACGAGATCGGAATTCACCCGGCTGACGAAGTCGTCGAGGTTGAGGTCGATGTCTTCCATCGTGCCGTTCAGCTTGGCGGCGAAGTAGTAGCGCAGCCATTCCGGGTTGAGCCCCTGCGCGAGATAGCTCTCGGCGGTGATGAAGGTGCCGCGCGATTTGCTCATCTTGGCACCGTCGACGGTGAGGAAGCCGTGGGCGAAGACGCTGGTCGGGATGCGGTAACCGGCGTGTTCGAGTTCCGCCGGCCAGAACAGGGCGTGGAAGTAGAGGATGTCCTTGCCGATGAAGTGGTACAGCTCGGCTTGCGAGCCCTTGCCCCAGTATTCGTCGAAATCGAGGCCCTTCTTCGCGCAGAAATTCTTGAACGAGCCCATGTAGCCGATCGGTGCGTCGAGCCAGACGTAGAAGAATTTGCCGGTACTTTCCCCGTTGTCGCCGGGAATCTCGAAACCGAAATAGGGCGCATCGCGCGAGATGTCCCAGTCGGTGAGCTTGTTCTCGCCGGGTTCGCCCAGCCATTCCTGCAGCTTGTTGATCGCCTCGGGCTGCGCCTTGCAGACCTCGCGCGTGGCGCGGCGCAGGAAGTCCTGGCAGCGCGGATCGGAGAGTTTGAAGAAATAGTGGTCGGAGAATTTCAGTACCGGCGCCGCGCCCGACACCGCCGAGTAGGGGTTTTTCAGCTCGGTTGGCGCATAGGCCGCACCGCAGGATTCGCAGGCGTCGCCGTATTGATCCTTGGCGCCGCACTTGGGGCATTCGCCCTTGATGAAGCGGTCAGGCAGGAACATCTGCCTGACCGGATCGTAGTGCTGCTCGATGGCGCGCACCTCGATCAGGCCGGCAGCCTTGAGCTTGGCGTAGATGTCTTCGGCATAGTGGCGCGTCTCGTCCGAATGCGTGCTGTAGTAATTGTCAAAGGCGATATGGAAGCCTGTGAAATCGCGCAGGTGAGAAACGAGCATGTCTGCTATTAGTGCCTCGGGCGTGATGCCTTCCTTCTCGGCGCGCAGCATGATCGGCGTGCCGTGGGTGTCGTCGGCGCAGACGAACCAGCATTCATGGCCGCGCATTTTCTGGAAGCGCGTCCAGATATCGGTCTGGATGTACTCGACCAGGTGGCCGAGATGGATCGCGCCGTTGGCATAGGGGAGGGCGCTGGTAACGAGGATCTTGCGGGTCATGAGGCGGTCTTTCCGGGTGCCGGCGGCGGGCGTGTGGCCCGCCGCATCTGAAGGGGGGCATTGTACCGGGGCGGGTTGTTCGCCGGGATGCAGCGCCGTATCGCCAGCGCCGACTTTTGAAATTTCGTCCCCGGATCAAGTCCGCGGCAGGCTATTCCGGCGAATGCCGGAATCCAGGTCAGCTGTTACTTGCCGGGACTCGCCCCGGCCAACCTTTCTGGCGCGACGGGTCCGACGGGAATGCAAACCGTCGCGCGTGGTGGACCGTGACGGAAATAAATTCAATTGACTCCCGCCGTTCAGTGCATTAGCGGCCGCAAAGCAGCGTTTGCTGTCATTGCTCTTCGCTGGCTGGACTTCGGCACCCGGCCCTTACAGCCATTCCGTGGTTACGGGGGTCTTGATCCGAACGGCAGCCAAACTGATCTGAATGCTTCCGGTTACGTGTCTGTCCAAAATCTTGTGTAAACGCGATTCGCCTACAGCCGAGGGAGATACTCTGCCCGGACTCATGTTCCGCAGAATGTGCAGTAACCCGCCGTAAATGATTCCGGAGCGGGTTTCGCGAATCGGGCGAACTCGGCATGCTCTTCATGAGGGCTGTTGAGCGCGTCCAGCAGTTGCTCGAATGGCCCGACGTCATTTTCATCCGATGCCGCAGACAGCGCATCCTCGACGCAGTGGTTACGCGGTATGAGCCAGGGATTGGATCTGCGCATAGTTTGTGCGCGTGCCGATGCGGCAATACGTGACTCATTTGTATTGGCGCAGCCATCTCCGGCGGCACACCGTGCCTGCCACTTCATCAACCAGGCATCCAGCGCCAGGTGATCAGGGAAGAGACTGCGCAATGGCGACGGATTGCCCTCCGCTGCATCCGCCAGCTGCCACCATGCCAGGGTGAAATCCACTTTACTTCCCTGCAGCAGAGCCAACCATTCCTCCGCCAGGGCCATGTCGTCATCATCGCCATCGCTTGCTCGTCCATTGAGCCCCAGCTTCGCGCGCATCACGTCCAGCCAATGGCGCCGATAGCTGCCAGGAAAGGATGCGATGACCTCGGCAGCCAGTGCAATGGCATCTTCCTCGTCGTCTGCCAGTAACGGCAGCAAGGACTCCGCCAGTCGGGCCAGGTTCCATTGCGCAATGCGCGGCTGATTTTGGTAGGCATATCGACCATGCTCATCAATTGAACTGAACACCGATTTTGGGTCGTAGGCTTCCATGAATGCACAGGGGCCATAGTCTATGGTCTCCCCGGCAATGCTCATGTTGTCGGTGTTCATTACGCCGTGGATAAAACCCACGCCCATCCATTGCGCCACCAACGCCGCCTGGCGTTCCATGACGGCGCACAGAAAGCCCAGATAGCGCTCTTGCGTCCCTGTCAATCCGGGGTCGTGTCGTGCAATGGCGTAATCAGCCAGCCGGCGCACACGTTCGTGGTCGCCACGTGCGGCATAGTACTCAAAGGTTCCGACACGGATATGGCTGACGGCGACTCGAGTCAGTGTCGCGCCAGGCAATGCTTTCTCGCGCTGAATCGATTCACCGGTAGTGACCACCGCCAATGCACGCGTCGTGGGAATACCCAATGCGTGCATCGCTTCGCCGATCAACACCTCGCGCAACATCGGGCCGACGGCAGCCTTGCCATCTCCGCCTCGCGCGAAGGGCGTTGGCCCCGAACCCTTGAAGGCAATATCGCGGCGCTTGCCGTGGCAATCGATCACCTCGCCAATCAGCAGCGCCCGGCCATCTCCGAGTTGCGGGGAAAAACGGCCGAACTGGTGGCCGGCATAGGCTTGGGCAATGGGGTCCGCTCCCTCCGGCAAGCGGTTGCCCGAAAGCATGGCTGCAAGCGTGGCCGCATCATGCTGTCCAATATTCAGGCCGAGTTCTTCTGCCAGAGCATGATTCAAGTACAGCAAGCGCGGCACGGGAACCTGCTCTGGTTGCCACTTCACATAGAAACCGGGCAGTTCGCGGGCAAAGCTGTTGTCAAAAGCGAAATTCATCTTGTGCGTCCGACCCTCTGTAACCTCCCTCGTTCAGGCGTAATCAGTGCCCACTGGACACCGCCGAACGAGCGATTGAGCGTGATGCAGGGATTCAGTGGCCGCCTCCGATACAAGCGCTGCATTGCTGGGATCGTTCAAGGTGACCAGGACGATCCACCCGAGAGACAAAACACGGTTAGAACATAGGGTAGTTGACCAGGAGAATCAACTGCGATCGCGATATTGGTATTCAGCGATTTCGACGGGCGAGGATATCCCCGTTGACTGACAGCTTTATGATCAGAAATCGGCCAGATCGCTTCTAATTGTCATTAAGCCGTTCAGGGTCGGGTGGAGTCAGCCACCATCGAAAACTGTGCGTTCGTTGATAGTCTGACAGGCATGACAGCTTCACAGTGCCAACGATTGCTTATGGCTGGGGGCCGCCCAGAAACGGCAGGGCAATCAGTCCCGTCAGCCACTTCTGGCAACCGCAGGCAACGGCAGGCCTTGCGTTACTTCTTCTTGCAGGGGAAGGACTTCTTCAGCGCATCCGCGACCAGGACATCGGCTGGTTCGACCCATCGCACCGGGTTCGCATTCAGGAACTGGGCGACGACTGTGGACAGTTGCCTCACGGTTGAGTTGTCGGGAGGGCAAATAGAAATTTCGTCATGGACGTCGGCTATCCCAGCCACATAACCCATGAAATTTCCCGCGAGTAAACTACTGACTGAAGGGTCCTTGCGTTCGTATTTTTCCCATTCCCGCATATCCTTGACAAGTTCGTTCCCATCGAAGAATCCCGCCTGGGTTTTCAGTGCGGCGCAGAGCAGTCCCACGGCGACGAGTTTCTTGAACATTCACATCTCCCGCTGGTGGTGAGTTCCTAAACTATAGGTATCCCGACTGCCGATTCTAGTCTTCGTCAAGGGCCCAAAACTTTCAGCCAACCGCAGCCAAATGGGTCCGCTTCGGGTTGATTGTTGTCGCGGGTTCCCACCCGCGCGACACTTTTAACGACGGCCGCCAAGCTTAACGCCGATAGAGCTGGCATTAGCCTTCACTGAAACTTCGTTTTCGCCGGAATGACGGAACATCAATAGTCGGCGCTGGCGATACGGCGCCGCACGCGGCGGTTCGGCCCATATCGAAGCACTCGTTGCGCATAGGGCTTCCCTGCCGACAATCGCTCGCCCGGCCGGTCATATGTCCTATGCGGTGGATTGGGGGAGGCTATAGATTTGGTTTGTGCCACCCACGGTCCGTGATGACCCCCGGAAGAACATGCGCCACCGGGGCATCGCGAAATCCATGCTGTCCATTTCACTGGTGGTTTCGCTGATGTTGCTTGGCGTCGTTCTGGTGCGCGGGCATCTGCCGGTGGTCGAGTACGCCTTGTTCGCGGCCGGCATTCTGTTCCCCGTACTCGGCGCGTTGCTGATTCGCGCCACGGCGGACATTACCCTGGGACTGGTGGTGGCCAACTTCGGCGGCATTCTCATCATCGGGGTGTGGGCCTTCCTGACCGGCGGCATAAACTCGATTGCGCTGCCGGGATTCCTTGCGAACCTTGCCTTGCAGAGCACCTTCGGCAATGCCGCCATCCTCCTGGTCACCGGAGCGGCGCTGGCGGTGGCGCTGGTCTTTCTCTACGTGGCGACATCGATGGCTTGGGTTCCCGCGAGTTTCATCGCGGCTGCGGATGAGCCGGGCGTGATGCTGACCTCGATGCTGGGTTCGGCCGGGATGGTGGTGCTGGCCGGGGTGGTCGTGGCGCGCGATCGTGCGCGGGTCAAGGGCCCACCTGCGCGAGGCGCAGGGTGTCGCGGAGCAATCGAGTCGTGCCAAGGCCATGTTCCTGCGCTCGATGGGCCATGAGTTCCGGGCGCCACTGGATGCGATCCTCGGTCTTGCCGAGCGCATCGGCAGCGGCAAGGAGAATTCATTGAGCGAAGTGCTGCGGAAGGACGCCGATGGCATCCTGACCGCGGGACGACACCTGGGAGACCTGCTGGCGCAGGTCGACCGGCCGCCACCTACCTGCGCATCGCCGTTGCCGATACCGGGCTCGGAATTGCCAGCGAAAGGCAGCATGAATTGTTCGAGCCGTTTTCGCGCCTGGGTCTGGAAGAGGGAACGATTCAGGGCGCCGGTCTCGGACTCGTGATGTC
>JANMTA010000114.1:0-2496 GCA_031389965.1 Betaproteobacteria bacterium | reverse complement strand
AAGCTGAGCCGTGTGCCGGACTCGGGCAGCCAGTCGATGTTCACCGACGATTTTTCCGGCGCATTGCCGATCGTCAGCATGGCGCTGCGGAACTGGTCGATCTTCGGCTGCAGGGCTTTCAGCGCCGCCTCGTCGTGGTTGGCCTCGATCAGGGCATCGACGAACTGTTCGGCGCTCAGCTCGCGCAGGGTGGCGATGGCGACGCGTTTGGCGCCTTTGGCGTTGATCGCGTCGGCAGCGCTGCTTGCCTTCTGCGGCAGGTAAAGTCCGATCGCATAGACCTTGAAGAAGGCGCGCTTGCGCAAACCGGCGTCATTGATCACCGTGTCGCCGGCGCCGACTTTCGTCTTGTCGTCAAACTTCACGCCGGCGACTTCGAGCGCGGCCAGTGCGGGCAGGGAAAGGGCCAGCAGCAGAATGGCAAGCAGCTTGTTCATTGTGGGGTCTCATGGAGTATGTAGTCCGCCACAATCATAACGCCGATGCGGGCATGCTATCGTTGTGATTTCGACAGGTGAGGAGAATGTCATGCGGCGCAGCGTGTTCGGGCTGGGGGCTTTTCTTGCGGCGGGAATGGTTCAGTCTGCCGAGCCGGTGCGCGATGTCAATTCCGGCGCGGCGGATCGCGAAGCGGTGGCCGTCACGGTTTACAACGATGACTTGGCCCTGGTGAAAGAGCGCCGCCGGGTCGATCTGCCGGCGGGGCTCACGCGCCTGTCATTGCGTGAAGTGGCGGCACAGTTGCGTCCCGAAACGGCCTTGTTGCGCGCCGTTTCCGGGCAGCCGCTGAGCCTGATTGAACAGAACTTCGAATTCGACCTGCTGACGCCGCAAAAGCTGCTGGAAAAATATGTCGGTCGCGAAGTGACGGTGATCCGACCGCATCCAAGCAACGACAGCGAACGACGCGAGCGCGCCACGGTGCTGGCTGCAGGACAAGGCACGGTGCTGCGCTTTGCCGATCGCATCGAAACCGGTGTGCCCGGACGCCTGGCCTTCGACAGCGTGCCGGAAAATCTGCGCGACCGTCCGACGCTCTCAGTCCTGCTCGAAGCCGGCGGCGGCAAGCAGGCGGTGGAGCTTTCCTACCTTACCGGCGGGCTGGCGTGGAAGGCGGACTACGTGGCCAACCTGTCGGTCGACGGCAAGAGCCTGGACCTCAACGCCTGGGTGACGCTGACCAATCACAGCGGCGCCGGCTTCGACGACGCGACCCTGCAACTGGTGGCCGGCACGGTGAATCGCGTGCGCCAGGCTGACATGCGGGTGATGGCCATGGCGGCGCCGGCGGCGGCGCGCGCCAAGACGCAGGAGGCGACCCAGGAAGCGCTGATGGATTACCACCTCTACAGCTTCGAGCGGCCGACTTCCATCGCCGACAACCAGACCAAGCAGCTCGCGCTGCTCTCGGCCAGCGCCGTGCCGGTGCGCCGCGAATACCTGCTGGTGGGCAACGAGTACTACTACCGCGAGCGTTACGGGCAGATCGGGCAGAAGCTCAAGCCCGCCGTATTCCTGGAATTCGAAAACAAGGGCGGGCAACTCGGCAAGCCCCTGCCGGCCGGCATCGTGCGCGTCTATGCGCGCGACAGCAAGGGCGCGGCGCAGTTCGTCGGCGAGGATCGCATCGAGCACACGGCGAAGAACGAGAAGCTCAAGCTGAGACTGGGCGAGGCCTTCGATATCAGCGCCGAGCGCAAGCAGACCAGCTACAAGAAGATCGCCGACAACCTCAGCGAATCCTCGTGGCGGGTCGAGTTGCGCAATGCCAAGGACGAAGCGGTCAGCGTGAAAGTGCAGGAGCCGCTGCCTGGCGACTGGGAGATGCTGCAGGAATCGCACAAGCACAGCAAAGAGTCGGCGCGGGTGGCGTCATGGACCGTCAGCGTTCCGGCCGGCGGCAGCGCCGTGCTCGACTACACCGTTCGAGTACGCTGGTAGCCAATAGTTTCGAGCGCAGCGAGCAGCTCAATACCCCCCTTCCTCGGGGCGAAGGCAGGAATTCGCGGAGCACTGCTCCGCGCTGCCGTAGCCGGCCGGCTGTGCAAAGCCGGCCGTGGGGCAGGGGACGGGGGATGGTGGTTCGGTTTGCCGCAGGCGAGGTTCGAGCCGTCAGGCACGAACCTCGCCGTCACCGAGCACGATCCACTTCTGCGAGGTGAGGCCTTCCAGCCCGACCGGGCCGCGGGCGTGGAACTTGTCGGTGGAAATGCCGATCTCGGCGCCGAGGCCGTATTCGAAGCCGTCGGCGAAACGCGTCGAGGCATTGACCATCACCGAGGCTGAATCCACTTCGCGCAGGAAGCGCATCGCGTTGGTGTAGTTCTCGGTGACGATGGCTTCGGTGTGCGCCGATGAGTATTTGTTGATGTGGGCTATGGCCTCATCGACATCGGCGACGATCTTCACCGAAATGATCGCGGCGAGGTATTCGGCGTACCAGTCGTCTTCGGTCGCCGCGATGGCCTGCGGCACCAGCTTGCGCGTTTCCGCGCA
>JANMTA010000113.1:0-1782 GCA_031389965.1 Betaproteobacteria bacterium | reverse complement strand
ACGATCTGGATGGCGTGATGCGCATGGGGCTGGATCACGCCCTGGCTGCGGCCGAGGGCGAGGAATCCCCCGTCCCACAAGTACCAGCGTGGCGCGTCGGGTCCTTGCGAGGTCTTGATCGAGAATTTGCTCACTTGCCCTTCCAGGCCCGGATAGCCAGTTTGTTCAAGAACTTCAGCGGATCCGTTCAATCCTTGTTTCACGCACTTCCCTATCGTGTGAGCCATCGTGACGCTAGTTATCACGACACACAACCCAACATCAAAACCCGGGAGACTCGATTGAAGACATCTCAGTATTACACGCTTGCCGGCCGGTCCGCGACGACTCGCGCGATCCGGTTTCCTGGAGCGCCCGCAATGCCTTTCACAAGCGGACTCCGTCGAGGTTTCCCATGATGCAGGAACTTGCCGCTCTCATCGGCCAATACGGCCTGTTGATCATATTTGCGCTGGTGCTGCTGGAACAACTGGGACTTCCCCTGCCGGCCCTGCCCGCCCTCGTCATTGCGGGTGCGCTCGCCGCCGGTGGCGAGCTTTCCTTACCCGCGCTTTTCGCAGCCGCCGTGCTCGCCTGCCTGGTCGGGGACGCCGCCTGGTATGCGGCCGGCCGCCGCTACGGCAATCGCGTTCTGAAGACGCTTTGCCGCGTGTCGCTGGCGCCGGACTTTTGCGTGAACCAGGCCCAGGCGAACTTCGATCGCTGGGGCATGGGCCTGCTGGTCATCGCAAAATACATTCCGGGGCTGTCGACGATGGTGCCGCCGCTCGCCGGCGCAATGCGCGTCAGCTGGTCCGCCTTCCTGCTGTTCGACGGCATCGGCACCGTACTCTGGGCGGCGTCCGGTCTGGGCGCCGGCTACCTGATGCATGAACAGATTGCGCAGTTGCTGGCGCAGGCCGAGCGCCTGGGCAGCGGAGTCCTGATTCTCGTCGCGACGCTGGTGGCCGGCTACCTTGCGTCGAAGTGGCTGGAACGTCGGCGCCTGCACGCCATCCTGCGTGCCGCGCGGATCGATGTCGACGAGCTGCACGCGCTGATGAATTCAGGTGCACAGCCGATGATTGTCGACCTGCGTCCCACCGTGGCCCGCACGCTCGATCCCCGAACCATCCCGGGCGCGGTGCCCGTGGAGCTGAGGGCTCTCCCCCTGAAATTCGGCAGTCCTCCCGCGCCGGGGCAGGACATCATCATCTTCTGCACCTGCCCCAACGAAGCGGGAGCCGCGCAGGCCGCCCGGCTGCTGATGGCGCGCGGCTATGCGCGCGTGCGGACACTGCAAGGCGGCTTCGACGCCTGGATTGCGGCCGGCCACGACATGCAGACGCTTGCGGCGAGCGCGGCGTAAGCGTTTGGCGCCTGGGATTGTCCTGGTGGTGAGTTTTATTCCGGAGCGGCGAGATGCCGACCTGAAGCCGGACCCGAAGCCGGATTGACCAAAGTTCGCATTATTGCTAACCTGCATCCATGGCATTTTCTGTTGAGTACTTCCATGCCCGAGTGCTGGCCGAGATCGAATCCTGGCCGGTCGATGTTCTCGCGGACTACGCGCGTATCGTCGAATTGCTGATCGAGCATGGCCCCAACCTGAAACTGCCGTATTCGCGGGCGTTCGGCGATGGCTTGTTCGAGTTGCGGCCGCGCGGTCGCTCAGGTATTGGCCGGGCGTTCTATTGTTTTCTCGTCGGGCGGCGCGTGATTGTGCTGCATGCCTTCATCAAGAAGTCGCAACAAACGCCGGACCGTGAAATCAAGCTCGCTCGGAAGCGATTGAAGGAGATT
>JANMTA010000087.1:0-4074 GCA_031389965.1 Betaproteobacteria bacterium | reverse complement strand
GATCTCGATTTCGGTGAAGTTCTGGCGATGGCCCTGGTGCTTCTGGTAGTGCTTGCGACGGCGCATCTTGAAAATGGTGACCTTGGGATGGCGGCCCTGAGCTATCACTTTCGCGGTGACCGTGGCGCCGGCGAGCATGGGGGAACCGATCTTGACCGATTCGCCCTCGCCGACCATGAGAACCTGGTCGAGAGTGATTTCAGTGCCTACATCAGCCGGTATCTGTTCTATTTTGAGTTTTTCGCCAGCAGCGACGCGATATTGCTTGCCGCCGGTTTTTATGACCGCATACATGATGGAGACTCCAATGGGATGACGCAAAGAACCGCGCAGTATACAGAGAGCCCGGCGGCAGGTCAAATTCTAAATTGCCAGCAACACCTGCTCAGCCACAGCCCGGACTTCCTTTTTCCTCCCGTGGCCGGGATGTGGCAGTTCCTCGACTTCGATAAGCCCGGCTTTCTCCAGTTCATCGATGTCGCGCTTGACTGCGCTGCGGTCACGATGGAGTCGTTCCGATAGCTCTGTGATCGATCCCGGTTGCAAACGTACCTCGCGAAATAGTGCGAGCTTCGCTGTCGTGATCAGCCGTGCCATGTCCGCGGGATCCTCAAAGGCAATGATGTGCTCACGCGGAATCGCCTTGCCTTGATCCGCCAGTCGGGCAATCGCCTTGCCCCGCTTGAAGAACTCCGCAGGGGTTTCTACTTTGATTACAGTTCTCATTGCTTGCCCTTTAGTTATGGCCGCTGCGCTTAACGCCGATAAGTCCGGCGTTAGCCTCCACTGAAACTCCGTTTTCGCCGGAATACCAGCCAGTCGGCTTGAAATCGATCTTCAATGGCTTCGAAGCTGACGAATTCCACGGCCTCAAGCGTGCCCATGAAATGGCGGTGATGAAAGCCGTGGGCGTTGTCGTAGCCGATTACCCGTCCGTTGTCGCCCTGAAAGACTTCATGGTTGCTGTAGGCAAGGTTGTAGCGCACTACCTTGCCATGGTCATCCACCCAGACCTCGCGACGCAGGATTCCGTTACCGTGCTTCTTCGATAAGGTGGTCGATACGTCCTGAATCTTGGTAACAGCCATGACTCAGTATATCACCCCTGTAACGTCCAGGTTTTAGTGCAAGTTCTCGGGCATCCGGGTGCAGGGCTGCTGCCGCTTCATGCTCGGGCGTGCTTAGCGCCCTGCGGCCGGCGGCGCGTAGCCGATGGCCAGCGAAATGGCGGCGGCGGTCTGTTTGACGATGGCGGACCAGTCCGGGCTGTGGCGTTCGGCGGGGGCGGAAACCGACAGGCCGGCGACCAGTTCGCCGCTGTCGTCGCGCACCGGCGCGGCAATGCAGCGCAGGCCCTGCTCGATTTCCTCGTTGTCGAAGGCCACGCCGTGGCGTCGGGCGCGGTCGACTTCACGTTCCAGGGCCGTCAGGGTGGTCAGCGAACCCGGTGTAAAGCCGGGCAGTCCGGTTCGTTTGGCGTATTCACGTAGCTTTTGCGGGCCGTCCTCTGCCAGGTAGAGCTTGCCCACGGCGGTGACATGCAGGGGCGCGCGGGCGCCGACGAGGTGCACCACGCGCACCGAGGAGCGGCCGCTGGAGGTTCGTTCGACATAGACGATTTCGTCGCCCTGGCGCACGCCGAGATTGACGCTCTCGCCGAGTTGCTGGTGCAGGCGCTGCATCAGCGGCATCGCCGCCTGGCCGATGCTGATGCGCGACTTGACCACGTTGCCCAGTTCCAGCAGGCGGATGCCGAGCCGGTAGGTGCCGGGATCGGCGCGTTCGACAAAACCGGAAGTGGCCATGGCGGCCAGGATGCGATGCGCGGTCGACGGGTGCAATCCGGTCTCCAGCGCCAGTTGCTTGAGGCTGACCGGATCGGGATGATAGGAAAGGACATCGAGAAGTTTCATCATGCGCTCGATGACCTGGATGCCGCTGCGGGGTTCCGGCGCGGCATCCGTGCGAGGTTTCGGCACGGCAATCTCTTCTTGGGAACGGGACTTCGGATACTATAGCAAAACCGCAAACGCCTTCGCCGGCCGGCGGCGATTGATCGCCTTGCGTGCCTTGGACTCCGCTGCCCGGGGCGGTGCTTTGCATGCATGGGACTTCCCTTCGGGGGCAGGCAACAACAACATAACGGAGCGAGGCCTTGGCAAACAAGCGCGTAGGACTGTTCGTAACCTGTCTGGTGGATCTGATGCGCCCGCGCATCGGTTTTGCCACTCTGAAACTGCTGGAAACCGCCGGCTGCGAGGTGATCGTGCCGCAGACCCAGACCTGTTGTGGCCAGCCGGCGTGGAATTCGGGCGACGCGCCGGGTGCGGTGGCGCTGGCGAAGAAGACCATTGCCGAGTTCGAGGGTTTCGATTATGTCGTCGCACCGTCCGGTTCCTGCGGCGACCATATCCGCACCGAATACCCGACCCTGCTCGCGGCGGAACCCGAATGGCGCGACCGCGCCACGGCGCTGGCCAGCCGCACCTATGAGCTGACGGATTTTCTCGTCAATGTGCTGAAGGTGGACAGCGTGCCGGGCGACCATGAAGGCAGCATCACCTACCACGATTCCTGCACCGGCCTGCGCAGCATGGGGATCAAGGAGCAGCCCCGGGCGCTGCTGGCGAAGATGAAGGGCGTCAGCCTCAAGGAAATGGATGGCTGCGAGGAATGCTGCGGCTTCGGCGGCACCTTTTCGGTCAAGTTCGGCGAGGTCTCCGCGGCGATTGCCGGGCGCAAGTGCAACAACGTGCTGGCCAGCGGCGCCAAGGCCGTGGTCGGCGGCGACCTGGGCTGCCTGCTGAACATCGAAGGCAAGTTGAGACGCATGGGCGACGAGTCGACGCAGGTGCTGCACGTCGCCGAAGTGCTGGCCGGGAGGCTCTGAATCATGGAAATCAAGTCCATGCGCTTCAAGGCCAACGCTGCAGGTTCCCTGGCCAACGTGGCCCTGCAGGGCAACCTCAAGAATGCCAAGGGCAAGTTCGTGACCAAGCGCGCCGAGGCGCTCAAGGACCTCGACGATTTCGAGGCCACGCGCGACGCGGCCGCGGCGATCCGCAACAAGGTCATCGACAATCTCGACCTGTGGCTGGAACGCTTCGAGCGCAAAGCCCTCGATACCGGTGCCACGGTGCTCTGGGCCAAGGACGGTGCCGAGGTCTGCCGCCTGGTGATTGAAATCGCCAGGAAACACGGCGTGACCAAGGTCACCAAGTCGAAATCGATGCTCTCCGAAGAAGCCGGCCTCAACCAGGCCCTGGAAGCGGCGGGCATCCAGCCGGTGGAAACCGACCTCGGCGAATACATCCTGCAAATCGACAACAACGAGCCGCCCAGCCACATCATCGCGCCGGCCGTGCACAAGAGCCTCGACGATGTCGCCGACCTGTTCCACAAAGTGCATGGCACGCCGCGCAAGACCGATATCCCGGCGCTGACGCGCGAGGCGCGCGAAGTGCTGCGCCAGCATTTTCTGTCGGCCGGGATGGGCCTCTCGGGCGGCAATTTCCTGGTTGCCGAAACTGGTTCGGTGGCGCTGGTGACCAACGAAGGCAATGGCCGCATGGTGACGACGATGCCCAAGGTGCATGTCGTGATCACCGGCATCGAGAAGGTGATCCCGACCCTGGAGGATTTGTCGACCCTGATGCGCCTGCTGCCGCGCTCCGCCACCGGGCAGTCGATCTCGAACTATTTCTCGATTCTCACCGGCGTGAAGAAGCTTGAGGAGCACGACGGCCCCGAGCATCTGTATTTCGTGCTGGTCGACGCCGGTCGTGCCGACGTGGTGGGGACGGACTTCCACGCCATGCTGCGCTGCATTCGCTGCGGCGCCTGCATGAACCATTGCCCGGTGTATCAGACCATCGGCGGCCACGCCTACGGCTGGGTCTATCCGGGGCCGATGGGCTCGGTGCTGACCCCTCTGTATGCCGGCATCGAAAACTCGATCGACCTGCCGCATGCGGCCACCCTGTGCAACCAGTGCGGCGTCGTCTGTCCGGTCAAGATTCCGCTGCCGGATCTGCTGCGCAAGCTGCGCGAGAAGCAGACCGAGCGCGGCCTGCG
>JANMTA010000073.1:0-4113 GCA_031389965.1 Betaproteobacteria bacterium | reverse complement strand
CGTGACCCGCGATGGCGACGTGGCAAACAAGATCGGCACCTACTTGAAGGCGCTGGCAGCGCGCGACAACGGCGTGCCGTTCTACGTCGCGCTGCCTTCCTCCACCTTTGACTTCGCCTTGCGCGACGGCGTGGCCAACATTCCGATAGAGGAGCGTGACGCGGCCGAAGTGCGCTTTGTCGCCGGCAAGACCGACAGCGGCGACATCGCTTCCGTGCAGATTTGTCCGGATGCCACGCCCGCACGCAACTGGGGCTTTGACGTGACACCCGCACGCCTGGTGACCCGATTGATATGTGAGCGTGGTCTTTGTGACGCCAGCGAAGCCGGCATTTTGTCGCTGTTTCCCGAGCAGCGCTGAGCGAGGCGCTGCGATGGATGACGGCGTTGTCAAATTCAGCAGCGAACGGGTCGATGGGCCAGTTCCCGTCTCGGCGGCGCTGCGCCAGCTGAACGCGGCGCGCACCAGGCTGTTTGAGCTCAACCTCATTGGCGCCTACCCCAATGGCATAGGCTACGGCAACCTGAGCTTGCGCGAAGCCGGCACGCAGTTTGTCATCAGCGCCAGCGCCACCGGCGCCGATCACACCTTGCGCAAAGACCAATTCTGTCTGGTCGAAGCATTTTCCATTGAGCTCAACTCGGTGCGTTCGCGCGGCGCCTTGCCCGCCTCATCTGAATCCATGACCCATGGCGCCATCTACCTGGCCAACCCGGCCGTGCAGTGTGTGATCCACGTCCACAGCCTGGCACTGTTTGACGCCTTGCTGGCGCAAGGCGCCCTTCATACCGCCGCCGACATCGCGTACGGCACGCCGGCCATGGCACAGGCGGTGATGCGACTGGTGCAGACGCAGCCCGTGTTGCCGGTGCTGTTCGTCATGGCCGGGCACGCCGAAGGGGTGGTCGCTTATGGTGCGGACATCGCCTCCGTGACAGCGCTGCTTGTAGAAACTTTGAAAAGGACAGAACCAACATGACTCGAATTGGCATCATCGGCGGCAGCGGCCTGGACAACCCCGACATTCTTGACAAGCCGCAAGACCTGCCCGTCAGTACCGCCTATGGCGCACCCTCGGCGCCGCTCAAGGCGGGGAGAATCGGCGGCGTCGATGTGCTGCTGCTGGCACGCCATGGCCGCGAGCACACCATCCCCCCAACGCAGGTCAATTACCGCGCCAACATCCAGGCGCTCAAGGACGCCGGTTGTACCCACATCCTGGCGACCACCGCGGTGGGCTCGCTGCGCGAGGAGATCCGACGCTGTGACCTGGTCATCATCGACCAGTTCATCGACTTCACCAAACAGCGCGCCATGAGTTTTCACGAGTCATTTGCGCCCCACCAGCCGGTGCACACACCGATGGCGGAACCCTTCGATGCTGAGCTGCGCGCCATCCTGATTGATGTGTGCACCACGAATGGCTTCGCCTTTCACCCCACGGGAACGGTCGTCACCATCGAAGGCCCCCGTTTTTCAACCCGCGCCGAATCCAGGATGTTTCGTGCCTGGGGTGCCGACATCATCAACATGTCGGTGGCCACCGAAGCCGCACTGGCCAATGAGGCGGGCATTCCCTACGCCGCGGTGGCCATGAGCACCGACTACGATTGCTGGAAAACCGACGAGGAACCGGTGACCTGGGACGCAATTCTGGCAGTGTTCAAAGAGAACGCCAAGACGGTGACCACCTTGCTGATCGACGCCATTGCGAAGGTGGCCAAACTCCCGGCGTGAGCCAGAAGGCGGCACAGTGGCTTCGAAAGCATGTTGTGGGGCTGGGCGGGGCGCATAACGGTCTGTCCTGGAGACCCCGATGGCTTGACGACACCCAAGAGTCCTTGTTGCATTGCAGGTCGCCTTTACAGCGTTTGCGGGTACTCCTTTTGAAGGTACAGTTTGCAGCATGCCGGCATTCACTCACATCACATTGCACACGACACGACTATTGTTGCGACCGCTTAAACCATCCGATGTACAAGTCGTGTTCTCCATGTTCACCGATACCAAATTCATGGAGTTCGTGACTTCACCGCCCTTCAAGTCGATCGATGAAGCGCACGCCTTGGTGACGCGGGACATGATTGCAATGGCGTCAGGTGAGCGCATCCGACTTGGTTTAGAACGTGTCGAGGACGGCGCCTTGATCGGCAATTGCACCCTATTCAACTTGAATGAGGAGTCCAGGAAGGCCGAAATCGGCTATGGCCTTCTCGGCAGCGCCTTAGGTCAGGGTTACATGAACGAGGCATTGATCGCGCTCTTGGGTTACGGATTCTCAGTGCTCAACCTGAACCGCGTCCATGCTGAGATCGACCCCAGAAATACGAATTCAGCGAAAAGCTTGAATCGCACTGGTTTCAAAATGGAAGGAGTCCTGCGCGAAAACTGTATCGAAAAAGGTCTTGTGTCAGACACTGCCATTTACGGCCTATTGCGAAGCGACTGGAAGGACCACGATGCCTATGCGGCGCAAAACCGGGCCAATGTTCCAGCATTGGATGTCGGCTCTGCGGAAAATTGACTGTCAGCAGTCTATTGCGACCGTTCACAGAAGTTTTTGCATCGACCGAGCCCAGCCAGGTGGTTTCGGAAATCAAGCCGGAGCAAGCCCCGAAAAGAAGAAGCGGCCCGCTGGCCGCCCTTGCATCCGCCTACTTGCCGCGCAGTTCCGGGCGCAGAATTTTGCCGACCTGGGTTTTGGGTAATTCAGCGCGGAACTCGCCAGGTGCTCGATATCGGCACCCCAATCGAGCCCGAATACTCGGTCGCGGTCGCCGGGTTGGAGGTGGCGATGGGTGAGGTCTCGCTCAAGCCGTAGCCCTTGCTAATGGCGCAACCAGTCTTCTCAAACCAGAGTTTGGCCACGGTGCTTTGCACCGCCGTGCCGCCGCCAGTCGAAACTACCAGACTGCTCCAGTCCACCTTGTTGAAGTCCGGATGATTGGCCAGGCCGTTAAACAAAGTGTTGACGGACGGAAACATATGATTCTTGTGCTTTGCCAACTCAGCCAGTACCGCCACCATGTCACGCGGATTGGGGATCAAGATCAACTTACCCCGGAGCGCAGCGCCAGCATCATCCCCACCGTAAAGGCGAAGATGTAGTACAGCGGCAAGGCGCACACCGGTCGTGCCGCCGTTAGACCCCAAGAGATAGGCTCGCTCATCACGCCTCGCGTTCCTCTTGGCGAGTGTTAACGTTTGACGTTATTACTGTTTAACGTTAATATTCAAATATGGCGATCAAGAGCTTTAAATGCAAAGACACGCAGGCGCTATTCCTTGGACAACGTGTACGTCGCTGGGCAAACGTTGAGCGACCTGCCCTACGCAAACTTGAGCAGCTTGATTGGTCTGCAGTTTTGGACGATCTGCGCGTACCCCCTGGCAATCAGCTGGAAGCGTTGAAGGGAAATCGTAAGGGGCAGCACAGCATTCGCGTCAATGATCAGTGGCGCGTGTGCTTCGTTTGGACTGTGGACGGCCCGAATAACGTTGAGATCGTGGACTACCACTGAAGGAGTTTGAACATGCGCACTGTTCCCCCTGTTTCTCCTGGCGAAATGCTGGATGAAGAGTTTTTGAAGCCGCTTGGCCTGACGAAGTACCGCCTGGCCAAAGACATTGGCGTTCCCCCTCAACGAATCGGGGACATCGTGGCAGGTAAGCGGGCCATCACCGCGGACACTGACCTGCGGCTGTGCCGGTACTTTGGGCTCAGCGATGGATGGTGGCTTCGCGGTCAGGCCAACTACGACACAGCGATCGCGCGAGTAACCATGGGCGAAGCCCTCTCGCGTATTTCCCGCTGCCAACTGTTGGCTGTCTGAGCAAAGCGCGCAAAAAGTAGGGCCGAACCCGGCAAGTGGTTTCGGAAATCAATCCGGAGCAAGCCCCAAAAGAAGAAGCGGCCCGCGGGCCGCCCTTGCATCCGGGTTGCGTCCGCCTACTTGTCACGCAGTTCGCGCCGCAGGATTTTGCCAACCGGAGTTTTGGGCAGTTCAGTACGGAACTCGACCACCTTGGGCTGCTTGTAGCCGGTAAGGTTTTCCTTGCAGTAGGCGCGCACCTGCGCCTCGCTCAGTGCCGGGTTCTTCTTGACGATCACC
>JANMTA010000058.1:0-6414 GCA_031389965.1 Betaproteobacteria bacterium | reverse complement strand
CTACCTTGCCCTCCTCCTGATTGTCGGAGCTGTAGCGGAACTCTATGTGCGCATGAATCGGATCGGAGCCAATGTCGAGAAAGTTCGCGGCGTCGTCGTATCCAGGACGCGAAGACTTGGCCCTCCCTTCGTACTTCTGCTCGTCGCCATCATCGTCGCCGCCATGACAATTCCGCTTTGATCGGTGCCATCGGCCCCCGGCAAACGCCGGCCTGCGCCATTGGCGTCAGCATGGCATTGTCTTTTATGGCCGCCAGAAATGCCGTTCTGCCAGCGCCGACTTTCCGGCCTTTTATTGAGCCGGTCTGAGCGAACTTGAAACTCCCGTTCGGGCTGAGCGTGTCGAAGCCCCATGCGCCCTTCGACAAGCTCAGGGCGAACGTTCAAGCAGCTTGCAGCCGGATAAATAGCGCGGAAATCCGCTTGACTCACAATTCCGGCCAGTCGAGGGTTGCCGTTTCTTGCGGGAGCCGCCCGCGAGAAATCAGTGGCGCGAAACCGGCTGATCGAGGATGGCCTCGTAGGAATCGATGAAGTCTTCGAATTCCTCCTGATCGTGTTCTTGCGTCAGGAATTGTGTGAATTCGCCGCGCATGCGGTCGGCCGTCGCGCCACGCAACAAGCCCATCCGACCACTGCGCTTGTCCAGAATCTCCAGCGCGTCATGCCCCGGATAATCGATCACGTAGAGCAGCGGGTTGTTGAACAGCACATTCATGGCGATACCTCCGTCGTCGGCTAGCAGGGTAGATGCGGTCGATATACCCGGATTCAAGCCCTGGACGGGGCCGGGAACCGGGGGCAGATCACAGACCACTGCCACTGCATCAACGCTTCCGCATTCGATAGGCAAAGATCCCGTCAGGGCTTGGCTGTTCGGCGCGTCACCGTTGGCAATGACACTAGACCAACGCCGCCCGCAACTCGGTGCGCTGGCACGCATAGCCCGGCGACGAGAATCCGTCGGTGTCATTGGGGTCAGCATTGTCCCTTTATGGCCGCCAGAAATGCCGTTCTGCCAGCGCCGACTTCCTGGCATCCTCGAAGGCTACGCAGTCCAATCCGAAGCCGGCCCCTTATCGCTCTTATCGCTGACCGAAACGCAAATGCACCCGGTCTGGTCTGTGCCGCCACGCGCCGGCTACCGGAACCCTTTTGCCCCAATCCCGTCAGCTACTTACGGTTGCACCGGTATCCCGACTACGGTGATCGGTGTATTTCAACCTCCCTTTGCGACGGGTATGGTTAGCCCATGTCAGTTTCAGGTGGTGGGTCCGCTTTGACACCGGTCGCCTCCCGGAATCCGTCCCCAAAAAAGGTGAGGACAACTCTTCCATGGAATCTACCCACAAGATTGCCGCGGCGCTTTCGGGAGTGGCCCTGCTGGTCGCGCTGGGCGTAGGGGTATCGTTCTGGACTTTCAGGCAGATTGAGGAAGCCGCGGCGGTGCGCAAACACACCTACTCCGTGATCGACAGCACCAACGACTTCCTTTCGTCATTGAAAGACGCGGAGACAGGTGCGCGCGGCTTCTTGCTGACTGGTGAAGAGGCCTTCCTGGAACCGTATCTGGCGGTGCATGACCATGTCATGGCTAAGCTGAAGAAGTTGCGCCAACGGACCTTACTCGGTGCCGCCCAACAGCACCTGGACACGCTGGAACCCTTGACGACTTCCAGATTGGCAGAACTGGAGCATGCCATCGCGTTGCGCCGCAACCATGACCTGCCCGCCGCCCTGGCGGTCGAACGCAGGGGAACCGGACAGCAGTTGATGAATTCGATTCGTGCCGAGGTACTTGAGATTCTCCGGCTCGAGCAAGGCGTCCTGGCGCTGCGCGAAGCGGAATTCCAGTCCAGCATGCGCCATCTGTTTTTAATCATGGCCGCCTTAAGCCTGCTTGCGCTTCTGCTCTTGCTTGCGTTCGCCTATCTGTTCCATCGTGAAGCGCAACAGCGCCTGAGGCATTTGGTCCATCTGGAAACACAGCATTTGCTCGAAATTCAGCAAGGCATCAATCGAGACCTGCAACAGGCCAATGCCACCCTGTTGGAACGCGAGGAAGAGCTTGCATTCAAGAACAAGGAACTGGATCGAGCCAAGTCTGTGGCGGAAGAAGCCAACGCAGCCAAATCGGCGTTCCTGGCCGGCATGAGTCATGAATTGCGAACGCCACTGAATGCGATTCTTGGATTCGCCCAGTTGATGGAGCTGGCGAAAGTGCCACCTTCAGCGGCGCAGCAACAGTCGATCGACCAGATATTGAAAGCCGGTCGGCATCTGCTTGAACTGATAAATGAAATTCTCGACCTGGCGAAGATCGAGTCGGGCAAGGCGGCGCTGTCGCGCGAATCCTTGTCGCTCTCCAGGGTACTGGAAGACTGTCAAGCCATGATTTGGCCATTGGCCGATCAGTACGGGATACAGGTGACATTCCCGAGCCTCGACAAACCCCAATTTGTCATTGGCGACGCTACCGGGGTCAAGCAAGTGACGATCAACATGTTGTCGAATGCGATCAAGTATAACCGGGTCGGCGGTACAGTCACCGTTGCTTGTGAAATGAGCGCAGAAGACCGCTTGCGCGTCAGCGTCAAGGATACCGGAGCCGGTTTGACACCGGAACAGCTGGCGCAACTATTCCAGCCGTTCAACCGGCTTGGGCGCGAGTGTGGTCCCGAGGAAGGCACCGGCATGGGCCTGGTCGTCACCAGGCAACTGGTCGAGTTGATGGGCGGCGTAGTTGGCGTCGAAAGCCGGGTCGATGTTGGCAGCGTGTTCTGGTTTGAACTGCCCGTAGCGCCGGCACCGGAGCTTGAATTGGCAAGCGCTGGCGAGGCCCGCCAGAATGGCCGGGGCTCAGTGGCAGCAAAGGCGTTGGCATCACCGGGAACGCTGCTTTACGTCGAGGACAATCCGTCCAATATGGCGCTTGTCGAGGAGTTGGTCGCACGATGCAGCAATTTGAATTTGCTGACGGCCGTCACCGGCCATCTCGGCATCCAGCTGGCGCGCGACAATCAACCAGATGTCATCCTTATGGACCTCAATTTGCCTGACATCAGCGGTTACGACGCGTTGACAATTTTGCGCGACGATCCGGCAACAGCCCACATCCCGGTCATGGCGCTGTCGGCCAGGGCCATCCCGGGCGACATTCAGAAGGGGACGGAAGCCGGATTTTGCAGCTATCTGACCAAGCCGTTCAATGTCGCCGACTTCATGGACGCGCTCGATGCCGCGTTGGAGCTGCGAGGCGCAAGAAAGACCGGGTCTGGGTCGAGCAACAGCGGCAGCAGGTACCCACCACGCACCGCCTCCAGCGGACAGTTCCAGGCGGCGATTGCGCCCAGTACGCCACCCAGCAGTGATTTGGGTGAAAAGCCCTTGGTCTCTCCGTTGCACGTCAGGCGCCAAGCGCCAAACATGCCCTGAAGATTCGCCGCAATGATTAACACACCAAGCAGACCGGCGATGACCGTGGTGCTCCATGCTGTCATTCGATCCCCTTCCCCGGCGGTCAACTGAGAAATATGACGATCCGACTATGCACCCGGGGCAGGCGTTTGGCAATTTCCGATATTCACCATTGGTCCCGAGGCCTCTGGGCCGGCGCTGCACATCGAAAGAGACCAGTGGCCCGGCGTCGCAAGGGTCGGTAGCGGGCGACATTGACGAGATTCGGTGTTCGCTGGAGAACATAACTCGAAAATTTTCAGATGTATCCTGCGATATTGGAGTGTGACCTTATCCGAGGCTCAGGATCATGCGGCTTCATATTCTGTCCTGCCTGTTACCGCTTGCCATCTGCTTCGATGCGGGGGCGAGCGATCTTTACACAACGATCAACCTGCTCCGCGACGGCGAGGGGAATTGTGACCTCGTGAAACACCTGCCCCCGCTGAAACCGCAGGCTGCACTGGAACGCGTCGCCAAAGATCTTGCTCAAGGAAGAAAACTGGAGCAAAGCCTGACGTTGGCGGGGTACAGGGCAACACGTGCCAACGCCCTGAGTTTCCGTGGTGACGGGATCGACGTCCAGGTGGCCGGTATTCTGGAAAATCAAAGCTACTGCCGGCAGTTGCAGGATGTCGCGATAACGGAAATCGGCATTTACGCGAATGCGCGGCAGGTTTCGATCGTATTGGCGGCGCCGTTTTCTCCATTGGCCGAGATGGACGAGCAATCCGCCGGGCAGTTGGTGCTCGACCTGGTCAACCAAGCTCGCGCAACGCGGCGCAGCTGCGGGAAAAAGACTTTTGATGCGGCGCAACCGGTACGCTGGAACCGATCGCTTGCCGAAGCCTCGCGTCTGCATTCCGAGGACATGGCGCGCTTCAACTACTTCAGCCACCGGGGTCGCGACGGTTCCACTCCGCAGCAACGTGTCGAGCGAGCGGGCTACAGATACCGAATTACCGGCGAAAACATCGCTGGGGGACAAATGACGCCCGAGGATGCCGTGGCGGGCTGGATAGAAAGCCCGCGGCATTGCGCCAACCTGATGAATCCGGCGTTTGCGGAAATGGGCGTCGCCGTCGTGGTCGATCGCAAGAGCAAGCTCGGCGTGTACTGGACGCAGGAATTCGGTACCTTGCGCTGATTGGGCTCGAACGGGATGGCCACCCCGTTTCCAAATGAAACTGGCCGGCGGCGGCACGCTGATCGTAGCTGGCGTGCTTGTCCTGGCCCGGGCGTGCGTGAAAGAGTCATTTGGCATTGCGGCTATTACCCGCCTTGGCCAGTGATATGGCGACCGCCTGCTTGATCGCCTTTTTTTTGGTCGCCGGATGGCTGGTGCCAATCGATCCGTCCTTCTTCCACTCGTCCACCAGCATCTTGATATTGCTGCTGACGGTCGACTGACTTGATCCATTTCTGAGCGGCATGATATTCAGTACCTCACGCGGTCTTTAACCAGTCCAGCGCTTTCGCATCGTCGGCATAGGAGAAGTGCCGTACTTCGGCCGACGTAAAGTGTTTGCCAAGCGATTCCGCCATATCCGCGATCTGACTGTCCGTAACGATTGCCACCCGTTCGACCTTCTTGTGGTGCTCGCGGACAAAGTGCATGTGTGCGGTGAATCCCCCAAAGTTCTCCCATCCGGGGAATCCTCTCGAATGAACCAATAAGCCGTGGAGTTTGGCGTGGCCGGCGAGATAGGAATCGGCAGCGGCGCCGAGACCGGCGAAGTCCTCTTTGCTTAACGGCGCGCGGGGTTTGAGCACCAGAATGCCTTCCGGCTGCATTATCGAGTAATCGAGCATGTGATTCTCCATGAGCGTGCCCGCTTTGCGGCAACAGGGTCAGCCCGGCAGAGGCCATCCGATTCGATGGCCCTGCCTGTGACTGTTTCTGGGCCGAGCCGGCGCCGGCGAGTCCCGGGTTGTATGCCCCAAGGCTCGCCGTGGTCGTGCTTAGCGCGCTGGGACAATGACCATGGTGTCGCCGGTGCTGCCTCTTGCGCCGGTATTGCCCCTGGCTCCCGTGTTCCCGGTTGCACCGGTATCGCCCGTCGCCCCGGTGTAACCCGTGGCGCCCGTGTCGCCGGTAGCGCCGGTAGCGCCGGTGTAGCCGGTGGCGCCGGTATAGCCGGTGGCGCCGGTGGAGCCGGTGGAGCCGGTTGCGCCGGTGTATCCGGTGCTACCCGTGGCGCCCGTGTCACCCGTCGCGCCTTGCGGTCCGGGCGGCCCGGCGGGAAGCGAAAAGCAGGCGCTCAATGAGAGCGCCATCAATGCGGCGATGCTCAGTTTCGAATAGTTCATGATGATTCCTTTTCTGTGAGGTAAGAGAGCCCCCCGTCGATGCGGGGAGTTCCCCAGAGTCGATCAGCTTCTGGCGGAAAGAGTCGGCGTCGGCAGATCAGGCCATTGCCACTGCATCAACGCTTCCGCATTCGATAGGCACAGACCCCATCGGGGCCTGGCAGCTCGGCGCGTCACCGTTGGCAACCAGACTATTCGCGCGCTGCGATCAATTCCGTTCGCTGGCGCGCATTGCCTGATAAGGAAAACTCGCCGCTACCAGTGCGAGGATCCATGTCGCCGCATCAAGAACCCACTGCGATGGCGGCAGCGGCCAGCCCGGTCCGCCAGGCATGGCCCGGCGCGACCATCACGAAGTCGAGCCAGACGTGATTGATGATTGCGCAGCGCGATCATTTCGCCGGATAGACGCCTTTTTCGCGCGCGGCCTGGATCGCTTGCCAGGGGCCATACTTGTGCTGCTCTGCCGAGAAGCCCGGCGTGTAGGGCGCAAACGCGGCATCCACGGGCTTGTTCTTGCGCGCCGGGAAGTCCGCTTCGAGATTCGGCTTGACCGGTCGCGGCTGGCTGTTGATGTAAGCGGCCACGTCAAAGGCCTGCTCGTCGGTCAACACCGCAGTGGTATGGGTCGTGCCGCTGGGCATGTTG
>JANMTA010000551.1:0-1818 GCA_031389965.1 Betaproteobacteria bacterium | reverse complement strand
GTTATCGCTCTTCTTCAGGACGCGAATTGCAGTGGGTGCCGAGAACATCACGTTGACCTTGTACTTCTCGACGATTTGCCACCAGATGCCCGGATCGGGACGGATCGGCGTGCCTTCGTACATGATGGTGGCCATGCCGGCGATTAGCGGGCCGTAGATGATGTAGCTGTGACCGACCACCCAGCCGATGTCCGAGGTGGAGAACATGGTCTCGCCCTCGCCACCCTGGAAGATGTGCTTCATCGACGCGGCAAGCGCCACGGCATAGCCGCCGGTATCGCGCTGCACCCCCTTGGGCTTGCCGGTGGTGCCGGAGGTGTAGAGGATGTAGGACGGCTCGGTGGATTCCATCCACTCGCAGGGCACCACGGCGTTCATGTGTTGCGCGCGCAGGTCGGCGTAATCGACATCACGACCCACGACCCGCGGCCAGCCCTTGTCGAGGCCGCGATCGATCATCAGTACCTTCTCGGGCGGGAATTCGGCAAGCTTGCAGGCTTCGTCGAGCAGGTGCTTGTAGGGCACGGCCTTGCCGCCACGCATGCCGGCATCGCTGGAAACAATCAGCTTCGGCTTGGCATCGTCGATGCGGGTTGCCAGCGAACCGGAGGCGAAGCCACCAAATACCACCGAATGAATGGCGCCGATACGGGCGCAGGCGAGGATGGCGAAGGTGGCTTCGGCAATCATCGGCATGTAGATCAGGACGCGATCGCCCTTGACCACGCCAAGCGATTGCATGATCGCCGCCATGCGCATCACCTCGGATTTCAGTTCGGCAAAGGTATAACTCTTTTCCTCATTGGTCTCGGTCGAGATATAGATCAGCGCGCGGTCATTCGGACGCTTGGCGGCGTGGCGATCGACCGCGTTGTGGCAGAGATTGGTCTTGCCACCGACGAACCAGTTGGCAAACGGAGGCCGGGAAAAATCACAAATCTGCTGCGGCGGCGTCTGCCAGTCGATCAGCGCCGACTGCTCGGCCCAGAATTCATCCCGCTGAGTAAGTGAGCGCTTGTGAAACTCCGTATATTTTCCCATGTCGATCCTCGTTGGCGTTGTTGTGCGGCGGTAAATGCTTGCGGGTGTTGCTACTGCCGGACTTCAGGCAGCGATATTGACCACGACGCGGCCCTTGGCGCGTCCCTGGATGTAATCATCGAATGCGGCCGGCAGGTCGGCAAAATCAATGTCGCGAATCATCCCGCCCGGCCCTGGCGCCAGATGAGCCGGACGCATGTCGGTGGCCAGTCGCTGCCAGACGGCTTCCCGCTGCGCCATCGGGCAGTTCACCGAGTCGATGCCGAGCAGACTCACGCCGCGCAGGATGAAGGGCATGACGGTGGTGTTGAGACTGAAACTGGCGGCGAGGCCGATCGAGGCCAGAGCCCCGCCCACCTGCATGGTGCTGGCCATCCAGGCCAGTACATCGCCGCCCAGGTTGTCCACGGCACCGGCCCAGGTTTCCTTGCCCAGCGGCTTGATCTTTGCCAGGTCGAGCGACTGGCGCAGCAGCACCTCTTTGGCGCCCAAGCCTTTCAGGTAGTCGCTCTCGGCCTCCTTGCCGGTCAGGGCGACGACGTGATAGCCGCGTTTGGCCAGAATCTCGATGGCGATGCTGCCAACGCCGCCGGTGGCCCCCGAAACGATAACCGGCCCCTTGTCGGGACTCAGGCCGTCGTGTTCCATGCGCACCACGGCCAGCCCTGCCGTAAAGCCGGCGGTACCCAAGGCCATGGCGTCATGCAGCGACAGGCCCGCCGGCAGCTTGACCACCCAGTCGGCCGGCAGGCGTGCCTTTTCGGCATAGCCGCCGTG
>JANMTA010000549.1:0-17159 GCA_031389965.1 Betaproteobacteria bacterium | reverse complement strand
GAGGCGGCATCCGAGCCGGCATGCGGGTTGGTCAGGGCGAAGGCGGGGATTTCCAGGCCCTTGGCCAGGCGCGGCAGGTAGTGGTTCTTCTGCTCCGCGGTGCCGTAATGCAGCAGCAGCTCGGCCGGGCCGAGCGAGTTGGGCACCATGACCGAGACCGCCGCCGCCGAGCAGCGCGTGGATAGCTTCTGCACCACGGCCGAATGGGCAATGGCGGAGAATTCGAGACCGCCGTAAGCCTTCGGGATGATCATGCCGAGGAAACCCTTTTCCTTGACGTAGGCCCAGACCTCGGGCGGCAGGTCGTGGTGGATCTGGGTCGTGTCCCAGTCATTGGTCATGGCGCAGAGCGCCTCGCATTCATTGTCGAGGAAGGATTGCTCAAGCGCCGACAGCTTCGGCTGCGGATAGTCGAGCAGGGTCTGCCAGTTCGGCCGGCCGGAGAACAGTTCGCCCTCCCACCAGACGGTGCCGGCGTCCAGCGCTTCCTTTTCGGTCTGCGACATCGCCGGCAGCAGCTTCTTGTAGGCGGCGAACATCGAGCCTGTCAGCACGGCACGGCGCAGTGGCGGCAGGAACAGCACGGCGGCCGTCGCTGCGATCAATATCAATAACCAGGTCATGGCAATCTCCTTGTGTTCGGTAACGGTCAGGCGGCGCGTTTCGCGCGCGGTTTCCTGACGGGTCTGGACTGGATTGCCGGCAAAAGCGCCGGCAGCGGCGCGCGCAGGCCGCCGATGAGGAAGCTCATCAGCCGGGCATACAGCGCATCGGGATCGGAATCGTCGATGGGGCCCAGCAGGCGCAGGGCATCGGCACCGGAAATGGCATAGGACAGCGCGCCCATCATGAAATGGAAGCGCCAGAGGAATTCCTCCTGCGGCACGTCGGGCAGGGCCTTGAAGAAGGCCGCCTTGAAGCGCGCGATGACTTCAGCGTATTCCTCGGCGAGGAAGGTGCGCACGAAATCGGTCGGCTCGGTGTAGGTGCGGCCCAGCAGGCGCATGAAGGTCTGGCCGCCGTTCCTGTCGGCGGCCATGCGGATCGCGACGCCGAAGAATGCCTCGACGATCTGCCGCGGCTTCAGCGGCGCGCCTTTGGCCTCCGCCTCGAAGGCGTCCAGCGCGGCGATGCGCTGTTCATTGAGCCAGGTCAGGCGGCGGCGGAAGACGGCTTCGATCAGGGCCTCCTTCGAACCGAAGTGGTAATTCACCGCGGCGAGGTTGGCCTGCGCCGCGGCGGTAATCATGCGCAGCGTGGTGGCCTCCAGGCCATGCTGCACCAGGAGCTTTTCGGCGGCGTCGAGAATGCGCGAGCGGGTATCGGGTTCCACGGGTGAGAGGACCTCTGGCAAACGTTGGTTTCAAACGAACGTTTGAATCCTGACACCTGCGGGCAGCGCCTGTCAAGTGGAAACACTCTAATAATGCTCCTGCGCAGTGGGCCAGGCCCGCAAACGCCGCGGGCAAAGCCGCTCCGGAGAACTTCAGGGAACGGGCGGCAGATCGCCCTTGCCGGCCCGGCTCAGGACTTGGAGCGGCGCCCGCCGTCGAGCCGGCGCCACTGGCCGGGCCGCTTGGCCTTGTCCACGGCAGCCTTGGGCTTGGGCACCAGCATGTTGCGGCCCGGGCCTTTGAGGAAAGTCCGGTGCGCCAGGATCGCCGCACTCACCTGTTCCGTCGCGAGCCGGATGGCAACGCCGTCAGCTTTCGGCGTGTAGCCGGCAAGTTCCTGCCTGATGGCGAGCAGGCGCTCCGGCGTTTCGGCCTTTTTCTTGTAGCGCACGCCGGCCATGAACTGCAGCGCCTCCGGCGTCAGCGTGAAGCCGCCCGCCGCCTCGCCGATCAGGCCATGCGTGGAGAGCCGCAGAAATGCCGCGGCCATATCCACGTCGAGTGGAATCGAACCGTGCAGCAGGTCCGCCGCGGCCATGATTTCGGCAAGTTCCGCCGGCCGCCTCTTCGACGCAAGCGCCGTGGCCAGCAGAAGAAGTACATCCACATCGTGGATCGGGTGCATGCAATGGCCTTTGAATGAAGTGAAGCAGGAGTCGACAGGCGACCTTAACCGGAAACCAGCACCACCGGCTCGATCGATACCGGAAAATTCACCGAATTGGCGATGAAGCACAGGCGATGCGCTTCCTCATGCAGCGCCCTTGCAAGCGCCGCATCGCCGCCTGCCGCCAGCGTCGCCACCGGCCGCAGCACCGCCTGCGTAAAGCGCCCGCCGCCGGCAGCCTCCGCCATCGTGCCCGCCGCATCGTCATGGTAGGCCAGCACCGTGATCTTCGCCTGCGCGCACAGATGCAGGTACCACAACATGTGGCAGGACGAGAGCGAGGCGACCAGCAGGTCCTCGGGATTCCAGCGCGTGGCATCGCCGCGAAACGCCGGATCCGACGATCCCGCCAGGTCCGGCCGGCCCGCCGCCGAAATCACATGGTCGCGCGAATAGGCGCGATCACTGGCGGTGCCTTCGCCCAGGTTCCCGGTCCATTCGGTGCGGGTGGAATAGCTGTGCTGCTTGTCGTGGGACATGGCAAGGCCCTCAGGTTCGGGAATCGGGAAATGTCTGCCTGGCGGCGCCCGCGGTTTGCTGCGTGGAACCATGGCGGCGCCGGAACAGCACCCAGCCATAGACCGCAAGATTGATGACGATTACCAGCGCACCGAGAATGTACTGCAGGCGCTCATCGAGACCCGAAGGATAAATGATCGGGAGCAAATAGTGCTCGATGAAGCTGCCGGAGTAGCCCGCCTCGCCCGCAGCCCTGCGCAGCCCCTGTTCCAGCGGTGTCAGCGGGCAGATACCGTGGCGGAACTCGATTGCCGCCGCCCACAGCACGGCAGGAAGATGCAAACAGGCAGCCCATTTCCACCGCAGCAACAGTAATCCGCCGAAACCGGCGAAAAGGATGAAGCCGAAATGCAGAATGACGATGCCGTCAGCAAGGATTCGCTCGATCATGAAAATTCAGTGCAACCGGATTCCGGGCTCCGGTCGGCGTCGGGTGATCACTGGTCCTGGAGTTTCTTGCCTCCGCTAGCCGCGGCATTGAGGCTCAATTCGGGACGAGCGCCATCGCCGGGAGCGACGCCCTTGAGCCTGCCCAGCGCCCCGTCGACATCCACGACACGCTCCTTCGCGGTCGGGTGGGTCTTGTAGAGGGCCGCCAGCGCTCCCGTGTCGGCCTTGAGGCTGGCAAGGCGCTGCATGAAATTGAGACAGGCCGCCGGATCGTATCCGGCGCGTGCCGCCAGCAGGATGCCGTCTTCATCGGCCTCGCGCTCCGAACTGCGGTCGAGCCTACGCGTGAATATTTCCTTGCTCTCGCCGATCAAAAGCTTGCGGTATTCCTCCGAGCCGCCGGCCTTCGCCGTCACGCTGAGCGCGCTGGCGCCGGCCGACACCAGCAGGCTTTTCTGCAGCACGGCGATGTGGTGGCGCCGGGTCACGTGGCCGATCTCATGGCCCAGCACGCAGGCCAGTTCGGCTTCATTCGTCACGTGGTTCAGCATGCCCCGGGTGACGAGGATGGTGCCTCCCGGCGCGGCAAAGGCATTTATCGTTTCCGACTCCACCGCAGCAAAGCGCCAGGGCAATTCGGGGCGCGAGGACTGCAGTGCGATCCAGACGCCGATCTGGTTCAGGCGGTGCTGGAGGCCCGGATCCCTGAGCGGCGGATAGCTGCCCAGCGTTGCCGCGACAACTTCCTTGCCGATGACGGCTTCCTCGTCCTCGCTCATCGAGCCGACCGACTGGCTCTTGGCCAGGTTCTTCGCCGTATCGAAGATCGATCCCAGGTCGATACTGCGCGATTGCGCCTGGATGCCGGGCGACGCCAGTACCAGGGCCACAACCAGCAGGCTTGAACGGAGCAGGTGGGGTCTCATGGCGATCCTTGTGAATTCGTGTTGGCGGCGGCAGCTCATTTGTAATCCGCCGGTCTGGCCGTCAATCCTCGCCGCGCCGCAGCGGCTTCGGCTTCCTTGCGCCCTACCGCCCAGCTCTCCAGCAGTTTGAGGTCGCCGGCGGCAGGCGCCGACGCTTTGGCATCGCCCTCATCCATTCCGCGCACACCGAGCACCGCCGTCTGGCCTGCCGGAGGTGCTGCTTCCTTGCTGCCAATCGCGCCGGTCACCGAACGCAGCAGATCAGTAAATCCTCCGCCCTGAGCCAATGCAGCGGGCGCCAGCGCACAGAAAAGCAGCAGAAAGAGAGTAGCCTTCATGACAGTCCCAGATAATTCCCTTATCTCCAATATAGCTTATTTGTTTTCCATCGAAATTCCGGCGACTGCCGCCATGCTTCGACGCAGTCTTCCAAGCAAGAAAGTTCCCGAAGGAACGCCCGGCGCTGGCGCTCGCGAAACGGCGATCCCTACCACCCGTCCCGGTCGAATTCCAATGCAGAACGTGAAAACGTAATAATAAGCTGCTTCGCACTCCTTATCCAGTATCCGTTTCCCGCCTGTTCCTTGCCAGCCATGCCAAATACCGGTTCCGACCGTCCCCTTCACATTCTTGCCCTGAGCTTGCTGGGCGCGGGTTGCATGTTGGTCCTGTGGCCCTTCCTCACCGCCCTGGTCTGGGCGGCCATCCTGGTCTCCACCAGCTGGCCGGCCTTTCTCTGGCTGGACCGCAGCGTGGGAAAGCGGCGCACCCTCGCGGCATCCCTGATGACCTTGCTGGTCACGATTGTGCTGTTGGGGCCTATCGTGGCCGTGGCATTGGCCCTGGCGGACAACGCCGCCGAGCTGGGCCGGGCTGCGGCGGCGCTGGTCAGGAACGGTTTGCCCGACGCGCCTTCCTGGCTGGCGAGCTTGCCCCTGGTGGGGCAGCCGATCCACGACTACTGGCAGCAGTTCGCGCACGACAGCCAAAGACTCATGGCAGAACTGGAAAGCTTCGCCAAGCCGGCACAGGCTCTGGCTCTGGCCGCCGGTCGCGTAGTCGGCAAAGGCGTGCTGGACATGACCATTTCCGTGTTCCTGGCTTTCTTCTTTTTCCTCCATGGCGAGGCTCTGGCCGGACGCCTGCGCATCGCGCTGGAACGAGTGACGGGGGTGCGGGCTGCTTACTTGCTGGGCATTGCGCACAGCACCGTCACCGGGGTGATTTACGGCATCCTCGGCACCGGGCTTGCCCAGGGGGTACTGGCGGCCCTCGGCTTTGCCGTCGCCGGCGTGCCCGGCGCCGTGCTGCTGGGCGTGGCCACCTTTTTCCTCTCCGTGGTGCCGGTGGGACCGCCCCTGGTCTGGGGTGGCGCCGCAATCTGGCTGTTCCAGCAGGGTGAACCGGGCTGGGCGATATTCGTTGCCGGCTGGGGCTTTTTCGTGGTCAGCACCGTGGACAATGTGATCAAGCCATTCATCATCAGTCGCGGCGCCAAGCTGCCCTTCGCTGTCGTCCTTCTCGGTGTGCTGGGTGGCCTTATGGCCTTCGGCGTGATCGGCGTCTTCCTTGGCCCGACCTTACTGGCGGTGGGCTACCGCCTGACCACCGAATGGACGGCCGTGGAACCGGCGCCGGCAGCGAAGGTCGCTGGCAAAGCGAAGCCCTCCGACTGAAGCGAGCAAGCGCTTCCGCAGCCGGTTGGCGAACTCAGCGACTCAGGCGGCCAGTCTCCCCAGCCATTCGGCGGCACGCTCGACGGCGACGCGCCCGCGCTGTTCCGGCTGAGGCGTGTGCCGGTATTCCGCTTCAGCCTGCCGAAAGTCGGTTGTTCTTTCGCCCGTCCGCCGGCCGCCGATTAGAATCGCGGCATGACTTTCCCCCCTGATTACGAACGCCGCTTCGGCGGTGTCGAGCGTCTTTACGGCGCCGGGGCTTTGGCGCGCGCCATGGCGGCGCATGTGGTGGTAGTGGGCATCGGCGGCGTCGGTTCCTGGGCGGTGGAGGCGCTGGCGCGCTCGGGGGTCGGCCGCCTGACCCTGATCGACCTGGACCATGTCGCGGAATCCAACATCAACCGCCAGATCCAGGCCCTCGGCTCAACCCTGGGCGCGGCCAAGGTGCTGGCGATGGAGGAGCGCATCCTGGCCATCAATCCGGCCTGCGTGGTCCATCCGGTCGAGGAATTCATCGACCAGCGCAACCCGGCGACGCTGATTCCCTCTTGCGACGCGGTGATCGACGCCATCGACCACGTTCGCGCCAAGGCGGCGCTGATCGCGCATTGCTGCCGCGCCGGCATTCGCATAGTCACCACCGGCGCCGCCGGTGGTCGCACGGATCCGACGCGGATCGAAGTCATGGACCTGTCGCGCACCACCCAGGATGCGCTGGCCTCCAAAGTGAGGGCGCAACTTCGCAAGGAATACGGCTTCCCGCGTGAGCCGAAGAAGAAGTTCGGTGTCGAGTGCGTGTATTCGCCGGAACAAGTTCGCCGTAGCGTCAGCGCCGACTATTGCGCGGCCGATGGCGTAGCGGCGGATATTCCGGTCGACCCGACGGCCGGGCTTAACTGCGCCGGCTACGGTTCGTCGGTGGCGGTCACGGCGAGTTTCGGTTTCGCCGCGGCGGCACGGGTTCTCGCCGGTATACTTCCCGCATGAGCATTGCCACGCATCCCCCCGTTGTCCTGGTGACCGGCGCCGCCCGCCGCGTCGGCGCCGAGATTGCGCGCACGCTGCATGCGGCCGGAGCCTGCGTCGCGATTCACTACCGCGCGTCGTCAGCCGAGGCCAATGCGCTGGCAGCGGAGTTGAACGCCCTGCGCCCGAATGGAAGCGGCCAGTCCGCCGCCGCCTTCGCCGCCGATCTGCTTGATGTCACGGCATTGCCTAGCTTGGTGGAATCCGTCGTGGCGCGTTTCGGCCGGCTCGATGGGCTGGTGAACAACGCCTCGACCTTCCACGCCACGAAAGTCGGCGCTGTCGACACGGCGGCCTGGGATGACCTGATCGGCTCCAACCTCAAGGCGCCGCTGTTTTTGTCGCAGGCGGCGGCGGCCCACCTGGAGCAAAGCGGCGGTTGCATCGTCAACATCACCGACGTTCATGCCGAACGGCCGCTCAAGGGCTATCCTTTGTATTGCGCGGCGAAGGCCGGCCTGCTCGGGCTGACGCGTGCCCTGGCACTTGAACTCGGGCCGCGGGTGCGGGTCAATGCCGTGGCGCCGGGTTCGATCGAATGGCCGGAGGGTACGGACGACTTTCCGCCCGAGGAGCGCGCGGCTATCATCGGCCACACGCTGCTCAAGCGTATGGGCTCGCCGGCCGACATCGCGCGCGCCGTGAAATTCCTGATCTTCGATGCACCCTATGTCACCGGGCAGGTGATCAATGTGGACGGCGGCCGTACCGCGCACTTATGAGAACTATCCCCCCGGCCCCCTTTACCCAAAAGGGGGTGACTATGGTTCAGCCGCTGTCGCGGCTTCCAGATCTTGGCTTGCTGCCCCTTTGGGGCGGCCCGGCAGAGGCAGCATGAACGCACCGCTTCCCGCAAATTCGAACCCGGCACCCACCGCCCGCCAGGCCCAGAAGGCCGCCTTCGAAACCAACAAACTGGCCAAGCGCCTGCGCCGCGAGGTGGGCCAGGCCATTGCCGACTTCAACATGATCGAAGCCGGCGACAAGGTCATGGTCTGCCTCTCCGGCGGCAAGGATTCCTTCGCCCTGCTCGACGTCCTGCTGTTCCTGCGCGAACACGCACCGATCGCCTTCGACATCGTCGCGGTCAACCTCGACCAGAAACAGCCGGGCTTTCCCGCCGAGGTGCTGCCCGACTACCTGCGCAGCATCGATGTGCCTTTCCATATCGAGAACGAGGACACCTATGCCATCGTCAAGCGCGTGATTCTGGAGGGCAAGACCACTTGTTCGCTGTGTTCGCGCCTGCGCCGCGGCGTGCTGTACCGCGTTGCCGGCGAACTGGGGGCGAGCAAGATCGCGCTCGGCCACCATCGCGACGACATCCTGCAGACCCTGTTGCTCAACATGTTCTTCGCCGGCAAGCTGAAATCCATGCCGCCCAAGCTGGTCTCGGACGACGGCCGCAACATCGTGATCCGCCCGCTGGCCTATTGCCGCGAAAGCGATCTCGAAGCCTGGGCCGCAGAGCGCGCCTTCCCCATCATCCCCTGCAACCTCTGCGGCTCGCAGCCCAACCTGCAGCGCCAGCAGATCAAGCAGATGCTGAATGACTGGGAGAAGCGCTTTCCCGGGCGCATCGAGACCATGTTCAGGAGCCTCGCCAATGTTGTGCCCTCGCACCTGCTCGATGCCCGCCTGTTCGACTTTGCCGGCCTCAAGGCGACCGGCATGCCGGATCCGGATGGCGACATCGCTTTCGATGCGTCCGAGTTGCCCAACGGCGCGCCGCGGGCAGTGAATTTTCGGGAGGAGCAGGACTGATGGATGCGCGCCGCCTTTCCGCCCGCCACGGCTTTCTCTGGCTGCTCGCCGGCTTTGCCCTGTTCCGCCGCAATCCGCCGCTGACGACCGCGCTGACCTTCGGCTACCTGCTGACGGTGGTCGTGGTCAACCTGATTCCGACGATCGGCCCCGTCCTGCTGCCGCTGCTGCTGCCGACCCTGACCGTCATTCTGGCCAACGGCTGCCGCACCATCGAGCGCGGCCAGGCCTTCGTCAGCGAGTCGCTGATGTTCAGCCTCAGCGCCCAGCGCGCCGGCCTGATCCGTCTCGGCGGCCTGCATCTGATCGGCTCCAGCCTGCTGGTGCTGGGTGGCCTTGCTTTCGGCGAGCCGATCAACATCAGCGACGGCATGAGCCAGGAAGATGCCGCGGCGCTTCTCACCGATCTTGGCATCCTCCTGGTGCTGGCCTCGCCGCTCCTGATGGCCTTCTGGTTCGCTCCGCTGCTGACCGCATGGAATGGCGTCAGCGCCGGCAAATCGCTGTTCTTCAGTTTCGTCGCCAGTTGGCGCAACTGGCGCGCCTTCGCCATGTACGGGCTGACGCTGGCTCTGGTCGGCGCCGTGCTGCCGGGTTTGATCCTGATCATCGCCGGCATGATTTCGGAGTCCTTGCTCGGCATCCTCTCCGTTGCCTTGCGCATGCTGCTGATTTTCGTCCTGGCGCCGGTCATGGTGGCCAGCGTGTATCTGTCCTATCGCGACGTGTTCGAAACGCGCGACCCGGCCGAGCCACCGCCGGCCCTGCCCGATGAGTGATGCGGGTGCCGGCGTGCTCGGCCTTCTCGGCGGCACCTTCGATCCGCTGCATGTCGCGCATCTGCGCCTCGCCCTGGAAGCGCGCGAAGCCTTGGGTCTCGCCGGTGTGTGCCTGATTCCGGCCGGCACTCCGCCCCTGCGCGCCGTGCCGCAATGCGCCGCGGCGCATCGCCTGGCGATGGTCGAGCGTGCGCTGGCCGGCATCCCCGGATTCAGCGTCGATGGCGGCGAAGTGCTGGCTGCCGCGGGCAGTCCCGCGCCGAACTACACGGTGGCGACGCTGGAGCGCCTGCGCCGGCAGCATGGCGCGCAGCGCCCCCTGGTGCTGCTGCTGGGCGCCGACGCCTTCGCCCGGCTAGAATCCTGGCAGCGCTGGCGCGACCTGTTCGGGCTGGCGCATATTGCCGTGGCGACGCGGCCGGGGCACGACCTGAAAGAAGTCGGCGCTCGCGATACGGCGCTAGCCACGGAATTCGCCGGGCGACAAGGTGTCGCCGCCGACCTCGCCGGCGCACCGGCCGGACGCATCGTCCCCTTCGCCATCACGGCTCTGGAGGTTTCCGCCACGGCGATCCGCGAGCGGCTGGCGCGCGGACTTTCGGTACGCTATCTGGTTCCCGATGCCGTTCTCGACTATATTGAAACCCATCAGCTCTACCGGACTCCGCATGGACATTAGAAAACTGCAGAAAATCGCCGTCGCCGCCCTCGAAGACATCAAGGCCAAGGACATCGAGGTGCTCAATACCAGCAAGCTCTCCGCGCTGTTCGACCGCGTCATCATCGCCACCGGCGATTCCAATCGCCACGTCAAGTCCCTGGCCAAGAACGTCCATGACAAGGTCAAGGAGGCCGGCGGCCAGGTGATCGGCGTCGAAGGGGAAGAGACCGGCGAATGGGTGCTGGTCGATCTGGGCGACATCGTGGTGCATGTGATGCAGCCCGCCGTGCGCGCCTACTACAACCTCGAAGAGCTGTGGAAGGTCGTGCCCAAGCGCCCGCGGAAGAAGGCCGCCGGCAACGCCGAGGGCGAATGAGATTGATCGTCGCGGCGGTGTCGGCAAGGCCGCCGGACTGGGTGGTGGCCGGCTGGACCGAGTACGCGAAACGGATGCCGCGCGAACTGCCGCTGGAATTGTTGGAGATCAAGCCGGAACCGCGCACCACGGGCAAGACGGCGCAGGCCATGATGGCGCTGGAAGCGACGCGCATCGACACCCAGTTGCCTGCCGCCTGCCGCCGGGTCGCCCTGGATGAGCGTGGCGATGCGCCGACGACGCAGCAACTGGCCGAGCGTCTGGCAAAATGGATGGCGAGCGGCGGTGATGTCGCTTTCATCATCGGCGGCCCCGACGGCCTGGATCCCCGGATCAAGGACTCTGCACATGAAACCATGCGTCTTTCCAGCCTGACCCTGCCTCATGCCCTGGTCCGCGTGATCCTCGCCGAGGCGCTGTACCGCGCCGCGAGCGTGCTGAGGGGCCATCCTTATCATCGTGAGTAAACCCGCGCTCGCCCGTTCTGTCACCGAGGTTTTTCAAGCATGATGGATTCGCGCATCTACCTTGCCTCCAGAAGTCCGCGCCGCCGCGAATTGCTGACCCAGATCGGCATCCGCTTCGACCTGCTGCTGTTTCGCAGCGGTGCGCGGGAAGACGCAGAAGTCAGCGAGGCATGGTTGCCGGGTGAAGCGCCGGAAGGCTACGTGGTACGCGTGGCGCGGCTCAAGGCGGTGTTTGGCGCCGGCTTGCTGGCGTCGCGGCGCGTGGTGCCGCGTCCGGTGCTGGCCGCCGACACCACGCTGGATCTTGATGGCGAGATCATCGGCAAGCCGCAGGATGAAGCCGACGCCGCGGCAATTCTGGCGCGGCTCTCGGGCCGCAGCCATCGCGTGCTGACCGCGATTGCCGTGGCTCGCGACGGGCGTGTCGAACATCGCCTGTCGATCAGCGAAGTGCGTTTCCGGCCCTTGAGCGCGGAGGAAATCCGCCGCTACGTGCAAAGCGGCGAACCGACGGACAAGGCCGGCGCCTACGGCATCCAGGGCCGCGCCGCGATATTCATCGAGGATATCAAGGGCTCCCATTCCGGCATCGTCGGCCTGCCGCTGTGCGAAACCGCACTACTGTTGAGGGATTTTGGTTACCCGCTATGACCGAGCAGTTCCTGATCAACTTCACGCCGCAGGAAACCCGCGTCGCCTTGCTGCAGCAGGGCGTGGTGCAGGAGCTGCACATCGAGCGCAGCAACGGCCGCGGCATCGTCGGCAACGTCTATCTCGGTCGCGTGGTGCGCGTGCTGCCCGGCATGCAGTCGGCATTCATCGAGATCGGCCTCGAGCGCACCGCGTTTCTGCATGTCGCCGACATCTGGAGCGAGCGTCCCGCCGGCAACGGCTACAGCAGCCACGACACGCGCCCCATCGAGCGCATTCTGAGCGAGGGACAGTCGCTGACGGTGCAGGTGCAGAAGGACCCGATCGGCACCAAGGGCGCGCGTCTGACCACGCAAATTTCGATTGCCGGTCGCCTGCTGGTGCACCTGCCGCAGGACACCCACATCGGCATCTCGCAGCGCATTGGCGAGGAGGCCGAGCGCGAAAAGCTGCGCGCCCGCATCATGGCGCTGTTGGCGGCCGACCAGCCCGGCGGCTACATTTTACGCACGGTCGCGGCCGAGGCCGGCGATGAGGAACTCGCGGCCGACATCGCCTATCTGCGCCGCATCTGGAGCGAGATCAGGAGCCGCAGCGTCGGCGCCCTGCCGCCCACGCTGCTGCATCACGACCTGACACTGGCGCAGCGCGTGCTGCGCGACCTGGTGAGCAGCGAAACCACCGGCATCATCATCGACTCGCGCGAAAACTTCCAGAAACTGCAAAGCTTCGCCCACGAGTATGTGCCGCAGGTCTGCGACCGCCTCATGCATCACACCGGCGAGCGGCCGCTGTTCGACATGCACGGCGTCGAGGAGGAAATCCAGAAGGCGCTGGCGCGCCGCGTCGATCTCAAGTCGGGCGGTTACCTGATTTTCGACCAGACCGAGGCGATGACCACGATTGACGTGAATACCGGCGGCTATGTCGGCTCGCGGAATTTCTACGACACCATCTTCAAGACCAATCTGGAAGCGGCACAAACGATTGCCCGCCAGCTGCGCCTGCGCAATCTGGGCGGCATCATCATCGCCGACTTCATCGACATGGAGGACGAAGGACACAAGGAAGCCGTGCTGGCGGAATTCAACAAGGCCCTGGCGCGCGACCACACACGGATCACCGTTTCCGGCTTTACCCAGCTCGGCCTGGTCGAGCTGACCCGCAAGCGCACCCGCGAAAGCCTGGCCCATGTCCTCTGCGAACCCTGCCCCACTTGCGGCGGGCGCGGCGAAGTGAAGACGGCGCAGACCGTGTGCTATGAAGTGCTGCGCGAACTGCTGCGCGAGGCGCGCCAGTTCACCGCACGCGAAATGCGCGTGCTGGCCTCGATAGCCGTGATCGATCTGTTCCTCGACGATGAGTCACAGGCGCTGGCCATGCTGTCTGAATTCATCGGCCTGCCGATTTCACTGCACGCGGAGAGCGGCTACACCCAGGAGCAGTTCGACATCGTTCTGATGTAGCGCTAAAATCCGCTTCCGACGCGGGTGTCGTATAACGGCATTACCTGAGCTTCCCAAGCTCATGAAGAGGGTTCGACTCCCTTCACCCGCTCCAGTTTTTCCCTTCGCCCAAGCCCGCGTCATGAAGCACACTGATCGGCAACGGGTCAGCGCCGCTTGCGCAAAGATCTTGCCGCTACGATGCGCCCGGCCCTTTCTGGCAGTGCGCGAGTTCTTCCGCGGTGTTGATGTTGTTGAAGGCGTCGGCCTCGTCATCGAAGTCGACTGCCACCACTTTCAGCGCGGCGTGCCACAGACCCACCTTGCGTTCGCCCGATGCCAGAAAGGCGTCGAGTTTCGGCAGCAGTTCGCGGCGCACCAGGCAGAATGCCCGGTGCGCCCTGCCCCCGGTGCACGCCACCGCGAGTTCGGCGTTGTCAGCCACGAGTGCGGCGTGCAGCCGCTGCACCAGATCGGCCGGCAGAAATGGCGAATCGCAGGGCACGCTCACGATCAGCGAAGTGGCGGCTTGTGACAACGCCGCATGCAACCCGGCCAGTGGGCCGGCGAAATTCGGGATCTTGTCAGGCAGTACGGGGCAGCCGAATCCGGCATAAACCGGCAGGTTCTGGTTGGCATTGATCAGCACGCTGTCCACTTGCGGTGCCAGGCGTTCGAGTACCCACTGCACCATGGGCCGGCCCTGCAAGTCCTGCAAGCCCTTGTCGACGCCGCCCATGCGCCGTCCCCGGCCGCCGGCGAGAATCACTCCGGTGATGTCCGCCCGGTTCACGGCAACCTCTTCCAAAGCATCGAAACGCCGTCCAGCAGCAGGTCGCCGATGTCGGCATCCAGCGCACTGCCGCGTTCGCGCTGGCGCCGGCTGCGCTCGCGTTCGGTGAGCAGGAGGGCATCGGCGAGCAGCGCCGGGTCGGCCGGTGCTGGCTGTTTCACGGTGGCTCGGTGATAACCGGCCAGCGCCTGCTCCACCGCCTGCGGGTCGAGAATCGCGATCGGCGCGCGACAGTGGCTGCAGGCGCTTTGCTTGCGGATGTCCACCGGCGCGCCGCAACCGGTGCAGCGCACCACGGCGATGCGGACGCTGATCGCCTTGATCTGCGCCCCAGTCAATTGGCGCACGAAACCCTTCTCGATCATGAACTGGGCAAAGGTGATGAAACGGCCATGCTGGCCGCAGCGCTGATAATTGAACAGCCCGCTCTTGACCCGATCCTGCGACTGGATCAGTTGCTCGTTGCAGCGCGGGCAGCGCAAGGGGCTGGCCAGCGGCAGGCGCTGATCGTCGCGGTGTTCGTGGATCAGCTTGAACAAATCGATCACGCCGCCGGGCGCGAGTTGCGGGCTCTCGTAGTCGTCGAACCAGATGCCCTGGCAGCGGAAGCAGAGCTCAAGTGCAACTTCACCGCCCAGCTTGCGCGCAAAGCGCTGCGTGCTCATCGGCGCGCGGCAGGAGGGGCAGGCGGGCTGGGGGTCCATGGCGCCGAGAATACCAGTCCCGGCATGGCGCTGTCTGCGTCGCCGGACAGGCACCTATCGATTCGGGATCGGCGGGCTTTCCCGGGCGGCTGCCGACTGCGCAGCCTCCCACGCCAGCATCGCCGCCTTGCGTCCGGGACCCCAGCGATAATTTCCGATGTCGCCGGATTCCCGGATGACCCGGTGACAGGGAATCAGATAGGCGATGTTGTTCGCGGCCAGGGCGCTGCCTGCAGCGCGCTGCGCCAGCGGCGAGCCCGCCATGGCGGCCAGCCGGCCGTAGGAAACGCGCTGCGACGGTTCGATGCCGATGAGCGCCTCCCATACCTTGATCTGGAAATTGGTCCCGCGCAGGAGCAGGTGGAGGCGCCCCGATCGCTGCCGGTCAACGAAGATGCGCGCGGCCAGACGGACCGCCCCGGCGTCATCGGCGATCAACCTCGCGGCGGGCCATTGCGCAGCAAGTCGGGCGCTGTCGGCAGCCGGGTCGCCGCTGCAAAATGCCAGGTGGCAAATGCCGCGTGGAGTCCAGCCTATCAATGCGTCGCCGAAGGGTGTCGTTGCATGGCCGCAGCCGACCTCGACGCCGCGCCCGCCAGCCTTGATTTCGCCGGGGGTCATGGCTTCGCAACTGACCATCAGGTCGTGCAGCCGCCCGCCGCCCGACAGCCCCGCCGCGGCGGCGACGGAAAGGACGTCGTCGTTGTCGCGCAAGGCCTGCTTTGCGTACTCCTTCGTCAGGTACTGGAGGAAGCGCTTGGGCGAAATGCCGGCCCAGGCGGCGAACACCCGCTGCAGATGGAATTCGCTCAAATGCACCGCCGCGGCGATCTCGGTCAGCGAGGGCTGCCGGCGCGAATTGAGGCGGATGAACTCGATGGCGCGGGCGACGATCGCATAATGTCGTCCGCCATCGTCGAGCAGGCCGTCAGCCATTGGGCGCAAGGAAGTCACGGCAACAGTTTGATCGAACCGGGCGGGAGCGGGCAACCCGATTCTTGCGCTCGTGTTGCCGGCCGGCTGCTGCACTTCACTGTGTTGCGCTGCCTCAGAACACCAGCGTCGCCCATTCCGGATCGAGCACGCGGTCGACAAAAGCGCTGGCGGCAATGGTGCCGGCATATTCCGGAATCAGCGCTTCATCCCTGGTGACCAGTGCGCCCATGGCCATCGCGCAGGCGCGAAGGCTGACACCGATATTGGTCGCCTGGCGCATCATTTGGTAGATCGAGGTATCGACGCCAGGCCAGGGCCGCAGGCCATCGGCGACACCCGCCACCAGCAGGCGCACGCTGGGGCCGGCGAAGTGGATCTCCACCTCGCAGTCGAAAGCCGCCGCTGCGGCGGCGTGCACGAAGGGCGTGGCGCACAGTTGCGGGCGCTCGGGCGTCGCCGACCAAAGCAGAATTGCAAGCTTTTTCCGGTGCTGGTCGTTCGCTTCGATCATTCGATGACGGCCTCCGGTTCGATGCGCCGGATGTGGGCGCGGTAGCTCACCGCATCCACCAGCCGCGCGTGTTCCGCCTCCCAGGCCGCGGGCCGGCCGCGCACCATCCAGCCGGCGACGTAGGGATCGCAATTGAGCACGGCCGGTCGTTCCTCGGCGGCCTCGTTGGCTGCCAGCAGCATGAAGGACAGCGGCGCATGCACGGCCAGCACGGTCTTGGCGCATTCGATCGTGCCCAGGCCGCGACCGCGCTCGATCTCGGCGCCCTTCGGCTTGGCGGTGAAGGCGATGATCTCGCCCGCGAGAAAAAGGCCGAAGGCGCTGGCGCCGATCACCACGTCCTCACCCTCCCGCCGCACCCACATGTCGTGATCCATGTCGTAGAGCAGGCGATCGGGCACGGCGCCGCGGAAGGCTGTGCGGCTCAACCGACTACCCTCCCCCCAGCCCCAGCCCCGGCCACACGGCCGGCTCTGCATAGCCGGCCGGCTGCGGCTGCGCGGAGCAGTGCTCCGCGAAACCCTGCCTTCGCCTCAAGGCAGGGGGTGATAGTGGTTCGCCGCTGTGCGGCTCCATGGACTGGCTGCGCCCCCTTGGGACGGCCCGGCGCTGGGCGCCCATGCTCCGTCAGTAGCTGCTGCGGGCTGCGGTGGCGGCGTGGATCACGCCGCAGGCAACGCGCTTGCCGGAGTTGCCGGCAGGCTGCGACTTGTAGTCGTCGGGATCGGCATGGATCACCACGCTACGCTTGAGGATGCCGCTCGGGCCCTCCGTCAGCGACAGCGTGTCGAGTTCGGCGGAAAGCGTCGCCTTGCCGGAACTGTCGGCCATCAGGTTGGGCATGTCGCCGGCGTGGCGCTCGGCGCCGCCGTGATGGCCGTGCGCTTTCATTGCGGGGTTGAAGTGACCCTTGGCGCTGGTGGCATCCGCCGCGCTGCAATCGCCGACTTCATGCACATGGAAACCGTGTGCGCCCGGTGTCAGTCCGGCGATGTTGGCTTCGACGCGAACTTTCTGGCCGACGACCTGGAAGCTGACCGTGCCGCTGACCGTGCTGCCCGAGCGGGGTTCCAGCGTGGCGGTGGCCTTGGGTCCGGCAGTGTCCATGCTGGCGCAGGCGGCGAGCAGGACGGTGACGGAGGCGAGGCAAACCAATTGCGCTTTGCGGAAGATGCTGCGGTGGATGTTCATGCCGTTTTCTCCTTGTGTGGGGGTGGCGGAAAAGAGCGGGAGTCGAACCCACCAGGGACCGCATGGCGACCCCTGCCGGTTTTGAAGACCGGCCGCCCCACCGGGGAACGTTCTTTTCCGTGTTGCATTAACGTGAAATAACTCGTTCGGAGCGACTGGTGATAGTCGAGCGAAGCGAGCAGACCAGAAGCCTCACCGTGAGGGGGCGAGGCGGGGTTTCGCAACGCATGCGTTGCGCCGCCGCAGCCGGCAGGCAGTGCAATGCCTGCCGTGGGCCGCGCAG